>JAOAGZ010000040.1 GCA_026415495.1 Eximiradius proteiniborus
CCATCGCAAGCCGCCTTGATTATAGAACTGGGGCTGTAATTCCTGCTTTTTCTCCTGGTGAATTATACGGTTCGGTTCCAGAGCTTGCAGATTACTGCAATTTAGAAACCGAGAAACTTTATGGCGTTTTTAGCGAGAATATGGGTCCCGAACAATGGATTGGAACTGCCAAAGCTATTGCTCGTGAAATCGAAAAAGGTGTCCATGGAATAGTCATAGGTCATGGCACTGACACTATGCACCATACTGCGGCTGTACTATCTTTTATGATACAAAATTCTCCCGTACCGATTGTAATGGTTGGTTCGCAACGCTCATCAGACCGTCCATCGTCTGACGCTGCATTGAACCTTATTCACAGTGTCAAAACAGCTGCAGAAAGCGATATTGCTGAGGTTATGGTTTGTATGTTTGGACCTACTTCCGATGAATACGGGCTTCTTCATCGCGGAACGCGTGTTAGAAAAATGCATTCAAGCTATCGTTCAACTTTTCGTACTATTGGGGATATACCAATTGCAATGGTAAATCGTCAAAAAATCACTCCTTTGCGAAATGACTATAAACATCGTCGTAATGATAAAAAGGTAAATCTGTTTCCTTATTTTGATGATAGAGTTGCAATCGTTTATTATTATCCAAATATGAAGCCTGATATAATTGATTCTCTTATCGACAATGGATACAGAGGAATTGTTATTGCCGGAACAGGCTTGGGACACGTCAATAAACCACTCTATCCTGCTTTGAAACGTGCTAAGGACAATAATGTTGCTGTTTATATGACTGTTCAAACTCTTTGGGGTTACGTTCAAATGTATGTTTATGATACAGGTCGCGATATGATGGAACTCGGCGTTGTTCCCACTGCAAATATGCTACCTGAAGTTGCTTATGTTAAATTAGGATGGGCATTAGGGCAAACAGATGATTTAGACGAAGTGCGTCGAATAATGCTTACACCTATTGCAGGTGAAATTACTGAACGCGAGCCAAGCAATGGTTATCTGATTTTTCAAGGGGGGATTCCTGAAGTCGAAGAATTTATCTCGAAAGTTAGAAAATAAATTGGAGTTAGAATGAAAAATAAATGTTTTATTGTATTAATTCTTTTATTTACTTTTAGCAGTCTGAATGCAAAAAATATTCAGGCATTCTCAAATCAATATGTTTCAAAAAAATTAGTGTTTTTCTCTCAAAATCCCCAAATTTCTAATTCTAATCCACCTCAGCTACAACTACCGACTGAAAACTCTACAAATGTTTCTCTAAATCCAACTCTTTCCTGGAGTTCTGTTGTAGGTGCGGTTTCTTATAGAATACAGATTTCTACTGATTCGAATTTCACAAATCTTCATTCCAATATTGTTGAAAGTTCCAATAATGTTATTCTTTCTGGGCTTCTTCCACAAACCCAATATTGGTGGCGCGTTTGCGCAAAAGATTTAACTGATTCTACAGCTTGGTCAATTCCAAGATACTTTATCACAAAAAATGCTGATTCAGCCCAAACAATTGGTATTGGAACAGATTACGATGTCGCTCAGCCAATAGATAGATACTATTCTTATTCTTCTTGCGAAATGATTTATACTCAAAGCGAACTCGGAAATGCTAAGTTTATTAAATCTATTGCATTTTTCAAAGGTTTTGGAGATAACAAAGAGCAGATAACTGGAATACAAATTTTTATGAAGCACACCACTCAACAAGCATTTACTAGTGGGAATTACTCGTTATCTGGTTATTCTTTGGTTTATCAAGGTAATTACCCGAATAATCTTGATAGTGGTTGGCTCGAAGTCGATCTCAACTCTATGTTTTATTATAACGGTGTCAATAATTTACAAATATTGATAATTAAATCTTATCAAACACCTCTGGATTATTTTGAAGCACCATCTTGGAGATTTTCTTTGCTTAACGACAATCTCCAACGCTCTTCGTCCTCTGATTTCTCTCAACCTGTTTATTTAGATGCTTTGCCGTTCCGACCTGATATTCGTTTTCGATATGTTTCTAATCTTCCTTCGCAACTTATAGCCTTATCAAATGGCTGGAATATGATTAGTTCCAATATTGATCCATATACCCAAAATATCCCGACGTTGATGGCACCGCTATCAGGCAACTTACAGATATTGCGAAACTATGTAGGACAATCATATGTACCACCATTCACAAATACACTATCGAACTGGAACAAATATCACGCATATCAGTTGAGATTAACAACATCACAACAATATGAAATACAAGGTTCGCAAATAGCACCGGAAACTACGCCGATTACACTGAACACAATTGGCTGGTATTGGTTGCCATACTACCGCACAACATCAGCAGCAGTAGCAACAGCATTGGCAAGCATCAGTGGCAAATACCTGCAAGTGAAGACAATCACCGGGCAAGTATATATGCCACCATTTGCCAATACTCTCACACAATTAGAACCGGGCAAGGGCTATATGATTCGCTTGATAGCAGACGATGGGGTTCTAACATATCCTGCAAATGGACCTATCAAAGCAACAGGATCAAGCAATAGTATAGCAGAACCGAAGGTATTCGTAAGAGAAAACGTATCAACAGGGAAGAATGCGTTTGTAGCATTAGACCTTGATTTACGTGAAGGTGACGAAGTAGGTGTATTCACACGCGAAGGGTTGTTGGTAGGTTCGAGTGTATGGCAGCCATCACTGAGAGGCGTAGTAGTATGGGGAGACGATGAATTTACGAACGAGAAGGACGGCGCATACGAAGGCGAAGAGCTAATCGTAAGAGTATGGAGCCGTTTGGATGAGACGATAGGCAGCGTGCGCGTCGTAGAGAGCAAAGATATGACAAACGGCGTTCGTGGACACTCGTTGCGATACGAAACAGATGCGATAATGATGTTGAAGGGTGGCGTAGAGTACGATCAGGTAGGATTGACGATAACACCACAGCCTGCATCGAGTGAGTTGATAATAACATTGGGCAAAGTATCGAACGATGGTGTAGAGGTCGAGCTCTACAACCAGAGTGGACGGATAATGCTACGAGCAAACGAGAAAGCATCAAACGGTGTGATAAAACTCAATGTTAGCGACTTGCCAAGCGGAGTTTACAACGCAGTAATTCGTACAGGCGCTTCCACAATGAACGAACGTATTGTAATCGTTAGATAATACACATAAGAATCATACAATTAGGGACGCGTCCATTGGATGCGTCCCATTTTTTTATTGAAAAATACACATTCATTTTGTATATTCTAACTAAAAACAATACAGGTGCATAAAATGTATTCCCGCGTTTTCTCTGCTGCTGTATTTGGTATTAATGCAATAACAATAGAAATCGAAACACACACCGATAATCAATTACCTGCTTTTAATATTGTTGGATTGCCCGATTCTGCGATAAAAGAATCGCGTGAACGTGTTACTGCCGCAATCAAAAACTCAAATTTTGCATTCCCGGCAAAAAAAATTACCGTAAACCTTGCTCCTGCAGACGTCAAAAAAGAAGGTAGTGCTTTCGATCTTCCAATTGCAATAGGACTGTTAGCCTCTTTTGTTGCAATCGACTACAACAGCATTCAAGATACTATATTAATTGGTGAACTCGCTCTCGAAGGTTTTCTTCGTCCCGTCCACGGTGTTCTCCCAATTACCTTGGAAGCTAAATCAAAAGGATTTCGCCGGATTATTCTTCCTGAACGAAACGCAAGCGAAGCCGCTCTTGTTGATGGAATTGAGGTTATCCCTGTTGAAACACTATCTCAAACCGTTGAGTATATAAATGGAGACATTCCTATCGAACCAAGAAAAGTGGACATTTTTAGTTTATTCAACGATGCTCAGTCTCAAAATCATCTTGATTTTGCCGACGTCAAAGGACAGGCAAACGTAAAGCGAGCATTGGAAGTTGCTGCTGCCGGCGGACATAATCTGTTAATGATTGGTCCACCAGGCTCTGGAAAAACTATGTTAGCTAAACGAATCCCTTCAATACTTCCACCACTGTCGCTCGAAGAATCTCTCGAAACTACTAAAATTCACTCAGTTGCTGGGCTTTTGCCAAACGGTGAGCCACTTATTCGCATACGCCCATTTCGCTCACCTCATCACACGATTTCAGACGCAGCTTTGGTTGGTGGTGGTATTAATAAAATTCGTCCCGGTGAAATTTCTCTTGCTCACCACGGCGTGCTGTTTTTAGATGAATTGCCTGAATTTGCTCGAAATGTTCTCGAAGTGCTTCGCCAACCTCTCGAAGATAAACGTATTACTATTTCTCGAACCAAACAAACTCTCGATTATCCCGCTAACTTTATGTTAGTTTGCTCGATGAATCCCTGCCCCTGCGGCAATTTTGGCGACCCCAATAAAGAATGTTCTTGCTCTCCTCAACAGATTCAAAAATATCTTGGAAAAATTTCCGGACCACTCCTTGATAGAATTGATATTCACGTCGAAGTTCCTGCTGTAAAATATCAGGAACTTTCCAGCAAACTTTCTTCTGAGCCCAGCTCAGCTATTCGTGAGCGTGTTATTAATGCCCGGTCTATCCAATCCAAACGCTTCGAAAATGAATCAAATGTATTTAAAAATGCTGATATGAACACCAAATTAATCCGTAAGTATTGCTCGCTTGATGAACAATCCCAAAGCCTGATGAAAATGGCAATGACCAAACTTGGTTTTTCTGCTCGAGCTTACGATCGTATTTTGAAAGTTGCCCGCACAATTGCAGATCTCGCCGGCGACCAAGATATTTCTTCATCTCATATTAGTGAAGCAATTCAGTATCGTAGTTTAGACCGTCAATATTGGAAATAATTATTTCTCTGGCACTTCTATAAGCCACACTTCTCCCGGTTTTGGTGCTGGCAAAGAACGCCCTAATATCCACGGATTTAATATCTTAACGTCTTTGTATGTGGTTCTGTTTGCTTTTGCCCATTCTGCTAAATTTGCGATAGATGATGTTTCTTTAATTATCTTTGTCCTCTCAGGCTTATAGCGTTCCCAAGCCGGAACTCGAAATCCATATTTTTCCGGATTTTGCATTATTTCTTTGATGATTGCTATTCTGAAAATATATCTTGAAGTTTCCTCATTCAAGAATAGCTCAAAATAATTATCCGTTCCTTGAAAATTTATATTATTTGCAACTCCTTCCACTCCCATATTATATGATGCAAATGCAACAATCCAACTACCAAATCTTCTGTATGCCCGTTCAAGGTATTTCATTGCCGCTTGGGTGCTTTTCTCTGTATGTCTCCGTTCATCTACATCTTTGTCCACTCTCAACCCATATGTTCGGGCAGTCCCTTCGATAAATTGCCATAGTCCAACGGCATCTTTTGGTGAACGTGCCTGGTATAACGCACTTTCTGCTACCGACAAATACTTTATGTCGTCTGGCAGTTTGTTTTCCTTTAATATCCGTTCAAACATCGGGAAAAAACGTCCCGAACGCTTTAAATATAGTATTATTTGCCCCGGCTGTTGCAGCAACAAATAAAATTCTCGCTCTGCTCTTTCTCTAACTTCAGGTATTTCAAGCGGAATTCGCTCACCACATAATTCAAGCTTATCTGGCAGTGTAAGTTGCGACAAGAAATAAAAATAATTAGGTTCTTCTGCCTCAACTCTCGCTTCATTTGCTTCAGAGTAACACGACTTACTAAATAGCATCAATACAATCAAAAAAACAATCTTCTTCATATTTCCTAATTAGCATTATTTACAAATAACTTTTTTTTGCATAATCTGAGCTCTTCTTCATTATTGGAAGCTAAAAACACAATCCCGTCTTTATCAACTTGCTCTTTTATCAATCGGTTTACTAACTGTATCCCAATATCATCTAAATTAGTCGTTGGTTCGTCATAAATAAGCACAGCCGGGCTATGCAAAACCGATAGTAGCAATTTCATCCTTTGTTTCATACCCGAAGAGAAATTGCGTATATACTTATTATAATGCTTCTCTAAATAAAACAGTTCTAATAATTCATTGGTTTTGCTTCTGGAAAATGATATTCGTCGAATATTAGAGATGATTTTTATTAACTCGACCGGTGTGAACTCTTCGTAAATATTCAGGTACGGTGCAACAAACCCAAAATAGCTAAAAAGTTCATCCTGATTTAATTGCTTCCCATCAATTTTCCAAATCAGACTGCCTTTTGTTGTTGAATTAATCCCGGCAATTATTTTAATTAATGTTGATTTTCCTGAGCCATTCGGACCACATATCCCAATAATATCTCCGTTCTTTCCTTCAAAACTTATGTTTTTTAATATATATTTGTTGCTAGAATACGCTTTGAAAATATTATTTCCTATAATTTCTAATTCCACTTTACTCATTTGTGATATTTAAATAATTTTCAATATAACAACAAAATTGTAATTATTAAAGCAAATGAATTGTTTTTCTGAAAAATTAATTTGTTTTCATAATATGCCTTTTGGTGATTCAAATAATAGCAGAATATTAATGGATTTTAATTATTTAAGCTATTTTTGCATAAAGAATTAATCAATAATTAACCACTATATTAATAATGTTTGTTATTTTACAAAAACTTGATAATTTTGCATATCGTAATTATAACGAAAATATGAAAATAGATATAATAACATCTGGACCATTTGATACAAACGGCTATCTTGTGAGTGATGAGACTAACGAAGCGGCTATTATTGATGCTCCGCTCGAAAGTACGCACATTTTTATGAAACATATACGAAACAAACATCTGAAAGTTACAGCGATATTTTTAACTCATTCTCACTGGGACCACACAGCTGATGCTCCTGAACTTCGTCGCCAAACCGGAGCTAAAATTTATCTCCACTCAGACGATAAATATCGTGTTTTAGAGCCAAACAAATTCACTATTTTCAGATTGCCTTTTAATTTAGAAGAGTTTACTCCAGATGTTGAATTATCCGGCAACGAGGAAATAAAAGTGGGGAATATGCTGTTCAAAGCAATTCACACACCAGGTCATACCGAAGGTGGAGTTTGCTATTCTGTAGAAAATCAAAAAGTAATTTTTTCTGGTGATACTCTTTTCGATGGTAGCATCGGTAGATGCGATTTGCCCGGTGGTTCGCTCGACACCTTGCTTTCGTCTATTCATCAAAAATTACTCGTTTATTCCGATGATACAATTATCTATCCCGGTCACGGAGATTCTACCACCATTAGAAACGAAAAAGATAATAATCCTTACTTAAATATTTAGAAATCTACTGATGATTAAAAATAATTCACATATTTTTCATATATTAATTTCTTTTTCTTTTGTAAGTTGCTTGTTTATTAGTGGCATATTTTTAAAAGGTTGTTATTCTTTTACTGGTGGGTCTGTGCCTGAACATTTAAAAACATTGTCTATTCCTACTGTCAACGACCAAAGTGGTTTTGGAAACCCTGAATATAAATTGATTCTAACTCAGTCATTAATAGATAATTTTAAACATGACAACTCTTTCGAACTTGTTGAATCTGGAGGAGATGCCCGAGTGATTGTTTCGATAAACTCTATTTTGGAGCAAACAGTCGCGGTTTCTCCCGGCGAACTCGAAACCGAACGCAGAATTGTGGTTAATTGCACTGCTGAATACTACGACTTTATCAACAAAAAAAGTATTTGGAAAAAGAATTTTTCCAACTATGGTGTTTTTGATGTAAAAAATGCTATTGCCGGTCGAAATCAGGCTATCGAAGGTGCCCTCAGGCAAATTGCCGACGACATCCTTCTGGCTGTTGTTTCTGGCTGGTAATTCTTTACCGAAGTATGTTAATCTTTGAAGGATTTATTATCCTATTATGGAAGAAATAATACTAATTATCTATTTTCTGGCTCTCTCCATTCTTTTTGGATTTGGTATTCATGGTCTTATTCTTTTATACTATTATCGTAAGACTCAGAACAACAAAATTAAAGAGCCGGAATTACCCAAAGAATTGCCGATGGTTACAATTCAATTGCCTCTCTACAATGAGTATTTCGTTGTCGAAAGGCTTATCCGTTCCGTTTGTAATATTAAGTACCCTAAAGAAAAACTCGAAATTCAGGTGCTTGACGATTCTACCGACGAATCTCAAGAACTCTGTAAGTCCTTAGTAGAAGAATATAAAAAGAAAGGCTTCAATATTAAATATATTCATCGAACCGACAGAACCGGCTACAAAGCTGGTGCTCTTAAGCATGGTCTTGAAATTGCAGAAGGTGATTTTGTCGCAATTTTTGATGCCGATTTCGTTCCAAACGAAAACTTTTTGCTCAAAACTGTTCCCTATTTCTCAAATCCTCAGATTGGTATGGTGCAAACTCGTTGGGAACACCTTAACGAAGAATATTCATACCTTACCCGTGCCCAAGCTCTTGCTCTCGACGGTCATTTCGTTTTAGAACAGCAAGTGCGTAATAAAGCTGGCTTCTTTATTAATTTCAACGGTACTGCTGGCATTTGGCGCAAATCTGCTATTATCGATGCCGGCAACTGGGAACCCGACACTCTTACCGAAGACCTCGACCTTAGCTACCGCGCTCAACTGCGCGGCTGGAAGTTCGTCTATCTCAACGATGTTACTTCTCCTGCTGAGTTGCCAGCTGATATTAATGCTCTAAAAACTCAACAATTCCGCTGGACAAAAGGTGCTGTTGAAACTGCTAAAAAACTTCTCCCTCGCGTTCTCAAAGCTGATATTCCTCTCAAAGTTAAGCTCGAATGCTTTGTCCATCTCACAAGCAACATCGTATTTCCGTTTATCATTATTGTTGCTTTGCTAAATGTTCCTATTGTGTTGATTAAAAACACTGTTGGCGGTTTCGACCAATTCTATTCATTTATGAGTGTATTCGTTTTAGCCTCGATTTCTACATTCCTTTTCTATATGTATGCTCAAAAAGCTATCCATCTTGACTGGCGCCGCCGATTGTTGCTTTTCCCGGTTTTCCTTGCTGGCAGTATGGGATTTGCTGTGAACAACACCAAAGCTGTTCTCGAAGCTTTAATTGGTAAGAAAACTGGATTTGCTCGTACTCCAAAGGAAGGAATTATTGGCACTGCTCCAAAACCTAAAGTTAAAAAATATAAATCTAATAAATTTAGCTGGATTGTTCTTTTCGAAATCCTTTTAGCTCTATATTTTGTTGTTGGAGTTGGTATTTCCGTATATTATCTCGAAATTGCTGCCATTCCTTTCCAACTTCTCTTCTTGCTTGGGTTTGGCACCGTTGGCTATCTGTCTCTCCGACACGCAATCTTTTCTAAATAAATTGTGAAAGATTCTATTATCAAAAAGGCTTCACTTCTGCGTGAAGCCTTTTAATTATTATTAAAAAATATTCCCACAATTCAATACATCTTCAGGGTCAAATGCTTTTTTTATTCTGCGAAATCCATCAATTACTTCATCACTGTATAATATTTTCAAATACTCTTTTTTTATCTTCCCTATCCCGTGCTCTGCCGAAATTGTTCCACCTAACGATACAGCTTTGGCTAATATATCAACATATATCTGTTTAGCTCTGCTGAATTCATCTTCATCTTTTGTTAATATGTTTGCGTGAAAGTGCGAATTTCCTATATGCCCCCAAATCACATACTCTAATTGCTCTTGCTTAAATAAATTTACCATATATTCATAGTATTCCTTAACAAATTCATTCGGAACTGCACTATCAGTGCCCAACTTTTGCTGCTTGTATTGCTGTATTTTCTCATACACTGCAAGTGGGAGCTGATGGCGAAAATGTGCAAGCCGCTTGTGCTCCTGCTCGCTCATTGCAATCCAAGTATCATCAACAAGAGTTGTAAATTCCGAAGTGAAAATATACAGATTTGCAAGTGTCTCGTCTGATTTTTCATTGCTTGTCTCGATTTCTATCCATAGCGCATAATGAGCATTTTTCGGTATATGCGGGATTGTTCCGCATAGCAACATTATTGAATTATCATCAAAAAATTCAATTAGCCTTGGCGATATTATTCCATTTTCCCGCCGTATTTCATTCAAAAAATCAAACATTCCTTCGTGCAAATCAAAGAAAATTATTGCCCCCAGTATCTGTTCAGGACTATCAAGCAACTGCAGTTCTGCTCCTGTAACTACTCCAAGAGTTCCTTCCGCTCCTATAAATAAATCAATCAAATCCATATTCTGTTCAATATAATATCCAGCCGCGTGTTTTACTTTTGGCATCTGCACATTCGGCAATTCAAAAGATATACTTGTCCCTTCATTTGTGCTAAACTCAAACTTATGCCAATTAGCAAATATTTCGCCACGCCTTATTGTTCTGCTTTCGCCTGTTGGAAAAACGACATCTATTGCATTGATATATCTCCGGGTTGCTCCATATTTATACGTCCTCGCTCCTGATGCGTTATTCCCAATGTTGCCTCCTATCGTTGCCAACTTTTCTGTTGGATTAGGCGGATAAAACATTCCACTTCCAGCAAGATAGTCGGCTATCTCTTCTATACGAACGAAACTCTCTACTTTCAGAGTCTTTCTGTCTTTATCAAAATTCAAAATCTTATTAAATCGCTCCATAGATAATATTTTCCCGCCAAGCGGAACACGGCTGCCGGTTAGTCCGGTGCCGGCACCGGAAATTGTTATTTTCTGGTTCTTTGCAGTTGCTTCTTTCAGTATTTGTTTTATCTCATCTACACTTTCCGGTATTAATAATTCATCTGCATATCCTTCGTAAGAAGAAGCATCGACCAGATAATCCTCAAATTCATTTTTGTTATGTTTAACAATCATATTTTTAATATATTTGTATAGTTATATAATTAATTTTAATAAATTTATGAAAAAAGCTTTATTTTACGTAATTGTTTTTTGTTTAGCAAACATTGCTGCACTTTCTCAGGTTGAAAAATACGAACTTTTCACAGTTCAGCCTAAATTAGGATTTGGATTTAACAAGTATTCAGCCAATTTCAACAGCTTTGAGGGTGCTGCTGATTGCGGTCGCTTCAAAGATGGCTCCGGCAGTGGGCTATTCTTTGGTGCATTATTCGAACGTTCATTAGATCCCAAAAAATCCATTGGCTTGGCTCTTAGCTACATCAACCGTTCGGGTATTCTCTCTATTGATTATATCTACCCATTGCGAAATCCCGACAATACTATTACAAAAGCCAAAATTAAAGATAAAATTGATGCACAACTTTCATATTTAGAAATTTCTCCTTCATTTGTTTACTCTTTAACTGATGAATTTATCAATGCTCCGTTGCGAGCAATCGGAAGTTTGCGATTAGGTATTCCTCTTGAAAAAACTTTCGAGCAGTACGAAGAAATAGTCTCGCCATCTGGTGCTGTTTTCGTCGATAATGGTGTTCGCCGCAAGCGCCGCGATATCGCTTCTGGTGATATTAAGTCCATAAATAACCTTGCCTTTGGCGTTTCGCTTGGACTTGAAAATAATTTGAAAATCGGTAATAATACTTTCTTTACTCAAACTTTGTCTTTTGATTACAATTTTAATAATGTTACCAGCGATGCTGATTGGAAAGTGCTTGGTGTTCGCCTTGATTTAGGCTTGCGTTATACACTGTTTAGGACGGTTGAACATCCGAAACCTGCACCGCCTCCGCCTGCTGAAATTGATATTTATGTCGAACCTCCAAAAGAACCGTTTGTTGATATCCGACAAAAGAAATTCGATGGCAAAGTCTTCGTTGGAAATGAACTTTTGGCAACTTCCCCACTTGTTAATGCATTGTTCTTTGCCCGCAATAGCGACAAAATCCCGGATTACTACGTCGATGCTGTTCCGGCAAGTATTAATTATTTTGTTTCCAGTCCGGTTGAACTTCACAGATACGTATTGCCTCGCATTGTTGAAATTGTTAAACATAATCCAAAAGCCAGAATTACTGTTGAAGGTGCCACCTCCGGTCCCGCAAATGAACCCGAAGGGCTCGAACTTGCTCGTCGCCGTGCTGAAAATGTCAAATCTCGCCTTATATCTCTTGGTGTTCCTGAAAGTATTATCAAAACTTCTGCTCGCGTTTCACCTCGTTTCACGTCAAATCAGGATTTCCAAGAAGGAATTGATGAAAATCAACGTGTTGATATTCTTGTTAGCAATGCTCCTTTGCAAGAATACGTCGATTTGCAAAAATATTCTGAAATAGATGGCAAAATTTCGCTCTTAATTGCAGCTGAAAATATTAACAAATCAGAAATTCTTAAAATTACCGACAGTTTTACTAATTCGGAAATACAATTCTCAGGCTCCGGATTAGTCGAAATTCCTGTCAAAAAACGTTTAGATGATTTGGAAGATAAAGTTTTATCTTACTCAATCAAGCTTAATGATAACACTTTCTTTGTATTCAAAGACACCCTTGCTGTTTCTCGCTTGCCAAGAGAAGTTATTGAACTTAATCTGAATAATTTCGAAGCAATTCTTCGTTTCGATTACAATTCAAGCGAACTTAGCGAAGACAACAAAGGTCTGCTTCGCCAGCTTTCAGAAAAACTTCCAGCCAATTCTACAATATTAATCTTGGGTTCAGCCGATGCTCTTGGCACTGCCGAGCGAAATGCCCGACTTTCCCGCGAACGTGCTGCTAACACCGAGCAATTTATTCGCTCTATCGTTGGCAATAAGTTTAAAATTGAAACAGGAATTAGCGAAGAAAAATTTGATGAAACAACACCACAAGGTAGATTTTTAAATCGTTCTATTAGAATAAGAGTAAAATAATGCAAAATAACAAAAATCTTGTGCTTGAATACAAATGCCTCGACCACGGTTTCGTTCGCCTTGTCGATTGGATGGGCGACGATAGCTCTATCGTTCAGGCGGCTCGCGTTTCCTATGGCAAAGGCACCAAATCAGTAAGCGAAGACACCGCACTGATTAGATACTTGATGCGTCATTTGCATACTTCACCATTCGAAATGGTTGAGTTTAAGTTTCACGTTAAGCTTCCGATTTTTGTTGCCCGGCAATGGATTCGCCACCGCACTGCCAATGTTAATGAATATAGTGGGCGTTATTCCGAAATGCCCGACGAATTCTACCTTCCCGAGCCAGAACAATTGCGTCTCCAAAGCACTCTCAATAAGCAAGGTAGGGGAGAGGCATCTATCGACAATTCTTCTGATGTTATTGCCCGAATGAAACACACTCAAGAAAAATTATTCCAAGAATATTCAGAACTGCTTTCTACTGGGCTTGCCCGTGAAATAGCTCGAATTAATCTGCCTCTATCCAATTATACCGAATGGTACTGGAAAATAGACTTGCACAATCTTTTCCACTTTTTGCGGCTGCGGCTCGATTCTCACGCTCAATACGAAATCCGTGTTTATGCCGAAGCGATTTCTAAAATTATCAAACAAATTGTTCCTATTGCATATCAGGCTTTCGAAGACTATACTTTGGAAGCAATCAGGTTCTCTCGCAACGAGTTGAACGCACTCAAATTATTGATAACTAAAGATTTGCCATCAGACGAAAGGCTCTCTGAATTGGGTCTTTCTAAACGCGAGATTCAGGAGTTTAAAGAAAAAATTAATAAAATCTGATTTTTCTTTTGGAATTTTTCATTAAATAAATTAATTTTGTAGTTCAAAAATATTGAGAACAAAAAAATAAAAGGAAATGGCTCATCATAAGTCAGCATTGAAAAGAATAAGACAGTCAAAGAAAAGACGTCTATACAACAGAGCAAACAAAAGACAAGTGAAATTGGCTGTTCGTGCCGTTCGCGAAGCTAAAACTTACGAAGAAGCATTGCAACTTGTAAAAAAAGCATACAGTGTGTTGGATAAAGTTGCTGCCCGCGGTGTAATTCATAAGAACAAAGCAGCTAATCATAAATCTGCTATCACAAAGATTGCTAACAAATTGCAGGCTGCTGCTAATTAATTTTTTCTGCACCCGTAGCTCAACTGGATAGAGCATCTGACTACGGATCAGAAGGTTTGGGGTTCGAATCCCTACGGGTGCGCTCCTGAAATTTGGCTGCCTATTCTATTAGGCAGCCTTTTTTATTTGCTAAATCGACTACTTCGAACTCCATTTTCCTATTGTATAAATCAAATAATTAACTTATTTTATAGTCAATTGTTTATGTTTATTTGGGGTTTGAGATGAAACGTGTTATACTTCTTTTAGCTTTATTGCTCGTTTTCTCGTCGCTGCACTCTGAACAGCGAAAAAGTAAAAGCCAAATGCTTAAAGCTATTCGTCACTATCAGCGACTTATGGAATCAGCTCAACCTCGCCCCGATGAACGATATCTGAAAACAGATAAATTTCCTTGGCTCCTTTCACCAAAATCTTCTCTTCCGCTTTTTCTTAATGCTAATACTATTGACGATGAAGCAAGATTTAACTATAAAATGCAGAATGAATCTTCCGTTGCTGTCAATCCTACAAATCCTAAAAATCTCATCGCTTCTGCTGTAGATTATCGCGATAATTCTGCTACTTGGGTTTATGTTTCAGATGATGCCGGCAAAACCTGGAGAAATATTAATCTGGGGCGTCCCTATCCGAATTGGCGTTCCTCAAACGATCCAAGTGTGTACTTTGCTCTGGATGGAACGGGCTACCTTTGCTATGGTGGTTTTGGCGAGTTCGACGAAAGCCAACCTGTAAATGTTGGCGAAAACGGTGTGTTCATTGCAATTACCAAAGACGAAGGAAAAACTTGGCAACCTCATATTCCTGTTATTGTTCATCTTGGAATGCAAACTCTCGACTCACTTTTCGAAGATAAATACTACGTCCACGTCGATAATTGTCCGGAATCGCCGTATTTTGGCACCGTTTATATTCCTTGGAAACGTGTTACTCCACGCGATTCTGCTACTGAAATTGTTATTGCAAGAAAAGCACCCAACAACGAAGTTTGGAGTAACCCTTTAAGAATTAGTCATCGTCTGCCGGGTTCGTCCGAAGATACTACTTTCGGACAAAGCTTTCCTTTGGCGGCTACCGGTCCTGATGGCGAACTTTATGTTGTTTGGAATCACGGTATTGAACACGGTATTGGCTTTGTCAGATCCTTTGATGGTGGAAATAAATTTTCTGACCCCAGAATAATTCATCGCTATAATATTTTTGGACGCACAAAACTTATCGAAGGTCAAGGTTATCGGCACGTTCTTAAAGATTCTGTCCGTGCCGAAGCCTATCCTGTAGTCGTTTGCGATATTACCAATAGTCCTCGTCGTGGATATTTATACCTTTGTTGGGCGGCAGATAATCCACCAAATGTTTATTTTTTCCGCTCTACCGACAAAGGGGACACTTGGAGCCAACCAATCATTGTCCATAGCGATACTACAAACGACCAATTCTGGCCCTGGATGGCAATTGACCCCAAAAATGGAGATGTAGCAATTATGTATTTCGATAGCCGCAATTGTCCGGACAACTTGATGGTTGAATGCTACGTTAGCTATTCCTCCGATGGTGGACTTTCCTGGATAGACCGCCGTGCCGCTGATGTTTCATCTGATTTACGCCTTAATCCTTTTCATGGCAACGCTTTCGCAGGTGATTATAGCGGTTGTGCTTTCTATGATGGAATTGTCTATCCAACTTGGGTTGATATGAGAAATGCTGTGTTAAATTTGCTCGATAGCGATGTATTTACTGCTATTGTCAATACTCGCGCACCACTGCCCGTCGAGAACCTGACTGCCAAAATTATCCCACATAAGCCTAATACTATTGAATTACTTTGGAATAATCCAACCGAACGTAGTTTTGGGCAGCCACTGAATTCTGACGAATTTCATATATTTATTAAACGTAGCGATGGGTATTCTTTCGTTTTGAATGGAGATGTCCACCAATTTACGGATACAACACTTGTTCCTTACGAAAAATATGAATACACCTTCTACGTAGTTTCTGGTCGTGATACAAGTATTGACCGCAGTATTTCAAGCTATGCCGGTGGTGCAAAAGAACCTGCTGCTCCTCAAATTCTTTCTTCCCGTGGTTCGCAGAATTTTATCACTAATCTTTATGTAAAAGTTCCGTCCTTAAGAGCAGATAATTTTACTCCTCTTGTCAATGCCAAATATATCAATTTGTTTCGCGACGGCGTTAAAGTGAATACTTTCGAAATAAGCGCTTCCGATACTTCAAAAGTTTTGCAATTTTCTGATAATTCAGGTAAAAAAGGTTATTTCTTGTATTCAATCAGCCTTGTCGATGAATATGGCAACGAAAGCCATAAATCACCACAATATTTAGCATATTCAGATGAGATTTATCCAATTTCACAGTATTTCGAAAATTTCGACGGAGAAATACCTAAATATTTCGTTGGAGGTAAGTGGCAAAAAACTAATGAATCTTTTGCTTCTGCACCTTTTAGCTTTTCAAATTCACCAAATAAAAAGTATGAAAACAGTCAATACGACACTCTTTTGCTTTTTCCATTTATTATGAACAACAACGACGTAACTGTTCAGTTCGAACACGCCTGCATTGTTGCTAACAATGATTATGCAACTGTTGAATATTCAAAGGATGGTGGCAAGACCTGGAGCAATAATTTTAACGGCACTCTTGCCCAATGGAAAAAGCCAGATTACCAGTTCTGGCAGGACAATTCTTTCGATGAACGCGACTGGAAATCAGAAACACTTCTTCTGCCAGCATCTAACGATACTATTTATTTGCGTTTCCGCTTTTTCTCTAACCTTGTTGTAAACGATTTGGGTTGGTATATCGATAATATCAGAATAAACGACAAAACTGCATGCGTTTCGTCTTCCAAACCTGCCTCTGTTTATCCAAATCCAGCCTGCGACTGGCTGAAAATTACTGCAAAATCAAACCTCAAATCAGTTAAATTATCAAATTCTATGGGGCAAACAGTTTTTGAAACTTATCTTACTCCAATTAATGAAGAGATAATTATTTCACTAACTACACTCCCACCAGGAACATACTTCATACAAATGATTGATGATTTGGGAAATATCTACGTTGAAAAAATTAGTATAATAAAGTAAATTATCACAAGACGATTAAATTCAACCTCCGCTGCCAGCAACTCTGTTTGCAGACAGCGGAATTATTAATTAAAGTATTAATACAATAACTACGTTGCGATTATTACCTGACCTTAATGCATCCGGTAGTGATAGCTTTTCACTTAAATGGAATTGTATTGAACAAATAATACTATCAATTCATTCCAGAAAAGTCAGTCTGTCTTATTTCTTAATCAGATATAATTATCATATTCTTCGGTAATCATCTTGCAATTTCATTATTTAATATTTATAAAATATAATGTAATTTTGTAATTATATTTATGCAGGGATTAATATGAATCCCAATGAATTTAAAGATTTAATCGCAGAGGGTGAATCAAGTTTTCTCGAGTTTAAGCGGAAAGCTACAACCCCAAATAAATTAGCTCGCGAAATTGCTGCTCTTGCCAATACAAAAGGCGGTATCTTAATTATAGGAGTTGATGATGATGGCACTGTTGTCGGTGTCCGTAGCGAAAAATCTGAAATCGATATTGTCGAACAAGCTTGTGGATTCTATATTTTCCCGCCTATCGAACCTGAAATCGAAATTATCGAATACAAAAATAAAGATGTAATTCTTGTGCACATTCCCGAAAGCTCCAGAAAGCCCCACGTTGTTGAAATCGAAGATACAGAAAAAAAACGTACTGTAAAGCGAGCTTATATTCGACTTGGCGAAAAATCTGTTATCGCAAGCAAAGAAATGTATAAATTGATGACTTCCCAGGCAAACGGTAAACCTCTCAAAATCAGCATCGGAGAACGTGAAAGGCGTCTCTTCCGCTACCTTGAAAAACACGAACGCATTACTGTCAAAGAATTTGCCTCGATCGTGAATATTTCCAGGCGCCGGGCTGAACGTATTTTGATTGACCTTGTGCGTGCCAAAGTAATTCTAATTCACAACGACACAAATAACGACTATTTTTCACTTGCTCCAAATATTAATTTAGATTAAACTATGATTACTCTTATAATCGATGAATAAATTTTAATTGGTTTGACGAAGTAAAACTATGTATTTTGTCTTAATTTTTTTTCATTTTCTCCCTTGTCTTTGTTTCGAGAAATATTTATTTATAAATTGTATTAACTAAATTACAATTGTTAAAAATTATTTAATAACAAGGGATTTCTTTAATGGAAACCAAATCGAAAATCGAACCATTAGCCCAACCCCTTAAAGAAAAAATCCTCAACGAGATTAATGAACAGGTAATGAAATGCTATCAGTGTGGTAAATGTGCTGCTGGTTGTCCTCTCTCTGGTGAAATGGACTATACCCCGAACCAAATTTTACGTCTGCTGCAAATTGGTGATACCTCCTGCGATGATGAAGTTCTGCGTTCCTATGGTATTTGGCTATGCCTTACTTGCGACACTTGTCATAGCCGTTGTCCGCAAGAAGTTGATTTTCCACACATTATGGATTTCCTCCGTTCCGAATCTATCAAACGAAGGAAAGTTCATTCTAAAGCTAAAGAAATTATCGCGTTCCACCGCTCTTTCCTGGAAAGTATTGAAAAAACAGGGCGGCTCCACGAGGTTGGGCTTATCGCTTCATACAAGCTTAAACCTTTCAACATGTTGCTAGATGTCGATTTAGCTCCAAAAATG
>JAOAGZ010000041.1 GCA_026415495.1 Eximiradius proteiniborus
AAGAGCTAATCGTAAGAGTATGGAGCCGTTTGGATGAGACGATAGGCAGCGTGCGCGTCGTAGAGAGCAAAGATATGGCTAATGACGTACGCGGAAACTCGTTGCGTTACGAAACAGATGCTATATTGATGTTGAAGGGTGGTGTAGAGTACGACCAAGTAGGTTTGACAGTGACTCCACAGCCAGCATCGAGCGAGTTGATAATAACAATAGGCAAAGTATCGAGCGATGGGGTAGAGGTTGAGCTTTACAACCAGAGCGGACGTATGATGCTACGAGCAATCGAGAAAGCAGCTAACGGTGTGATAAAGCTCAACGTTAGCGACTTGCCAAGCGGTGTATATTCAGTCATCATACGCAATGGTGCTGTCATTACGAAAGAACGTGCCGTTATTGTACGTTAAGTTATTTAACCATAGACAAATACACATAGCCCCGAGCCTATTCAGCTCGGGGCTTGTTGTTTATATTATTGTGTTAAATTATAATTCACGATAATCAACAGATGCATATAAAAAGAAAAATATATCGATAAAAATAAAACAAAATGATATAACATATTTACATATTTTGTATTTTTGTTAATTAATTATGGGGCAATCCCAATTAGTAAAATATTTGAGGGTATTATGGGACTACGTTTCATAACGGCTGACGAAGCCGCAAGCTATGTAAATAATGGCGATACTGTTGGTTTTAGTGGATTTACTCCCGCTGGCGCAGTAAAAGCAGTTCCACAAGCAATTGCAAATAGAGCAATAGCTGAACATAATGCTGGGCGCCCTTTCAAAATTGGAATGATTACTGGTGCCTCCACTGGCGATTCGCTCGACGGTTCTCTTGCTCGTGCCGAAGCTGTGCTTTTCCGCACACCATATCAATCGAATGCTGATTTAAGAAAGTTAATTAACGAAGGCAAAGCTGATTACTTTGATTCTCACTTATCTACAGTTGCTCAAAACCTACGCTATGGATTTCTTGGCAAAATGCAGGTTGCTATTATCGAAGCTTGTGATGTTTCTGCCGATGGCGAAATTCTTCTGACAACCGGTGTTGGAATTTCTCCTTCTATATGCAAGGTTGCCGAAAAAATTATTATCGAACTTAATCATTACCATCCTAAATCTTTGCGCGGTATGCACGATATACATATTGTTGCCGATCCACCAAATAGACGCGAAATTCCAATCTACAAGCCTTCAGATAGAGCAGGGGAAACTGCTATTAAAGTCAATCCAGATAAAATTGTTGGCATTGTAGAAACTAATCTTCCCGATGAAGTTGGTGAATTTACAAAAACTGACGAAATTACTGAAAAAATTGGTGAAAACGTTGCTGAATTCCTTTCCTCTGAACTCAAAAAAGGCAGAATCCCATCTTGTTTTCTCCCAATTCAGTCAGGGGTAGGTAATATTGCTAATGCTGTGTTGGGTGCATTGGGCAGAAACAAAAATATTCCTGATTTTGAAATGTATACCGAAGTTATTCAAGATTCAGTTATAGAATTAATGAAAGAAGGGCGGGTTCGCTTTGCAAGTGGTTGCTCGCTTACTGTTTCCCAGAACAAATTAAAAGAAATTTACGATAATCTAAACTACTTCCATCCACGTATTTTACTTAGACCACAAGAAATTACAAATAATCCCGAAGTTGCTCGCCGCATTGGCATAATTTCAATTAATACTGCTCTCGAAGCAGACTTGTGCGGGAACGTAAATTCCACAAACGTTATGGGACAAAAGATGATGAACGGAATTGGTGGTTCAGGCGACTTCACACGCAATGCTTATATCTCTATTTTCACCTGCCCGTCTGTTGCAAAAAATGGCAAAATCAGCACAATCGTTCCTATGGTTTCTCACGTTGACCATAACGAGCATTCCGTTCAAGTTATCATTACAGAATATGGAGTTGCTGATTTACGCGCAAAATCACCTCAGAAAAAAGCAGAAGAAATTATTAACAACTGCGTTCATCCAGATTACCGACAGCAACTCCACGATTATCTTAAAATTTGCGATACTGCTCACACTCCTCAATCCCTTTCGGCCGCTTTTGCTATGCATCTTCATTTCTTGCAAACTGGCGATATGCGCGGCATAGATTGGAGTAAATACCTTCTTAATGGCAAATGCTGTTAATCAAATAATAGATAAAAAAAAGAGGCTGCCTTTTCGAGACAGCCTCTTTTCTTTTATAGCCTATTGCTTATTTCTCAGGATTTAGCACAAATTGCATAACCTTATCTTTCTTTAAATATTGCTTTGCTGCTTCTTTAATATCATTTTTTGTCAGCTTATCTACGTTTTCTACATATTTTGCTAAACGACCAACATCTAATTTGTTATAATCGGAATTATAAATGTAATTCAACCAGAAATTGTTTTCTTTTTGATTAGTTTCAAATTCGCGTTTCAGGATTTCTTTAACTTTTGTAAAGTTTTCATCACTTACATCTTTTGTTTGTACTTCATCAATTACGTCAAATGCACTGTTGATAAGTTCCTGAACACGTGTCGGACCTGTTCCGAAAACAATGTTGATGCTGTATCTTGGTGCCGGATACTGATTTACTCTGTGAATTGCACGTATGCCATACACTCCGCCTTTGTCCTCACGAATTACTTCACGCAAACGAATGTTAAATACTTCCATCAATGCATTAAGCTTCAAAATATTGTCAGGGTTATAATTGAAATTATCAGCAAACACAAGTCTTACTGAGCTTTTCGGTTCAATTCCTTTAACAACTTCTTTTGTCAAAGGTCCTTTCGCATAATTTACTCCTAAATCACGCCATTTTTCATTACGTTTTTTGTTTGGAAGGCTTGCTATGTATGTTTCAATATATTTTTTCAAATCCTTCATATCAAAATTGCCGACGAAAATAAATGTGAAATCGCTTGCATCTGCAAATCTGTCTTTAAAGAATTCATATGCTTTATCTAAATTCACTTTGTCTATATCTTTTGCATTTAGTGGCATATATCTTGGATGGTAGCCAAAAAGAATTGCGGTTACCGTATCCTGGAAAACTGTTTCAGGACGACGTTTCGAATTGCGAATAGATTCTTTCTGACGACTTACAGACGCTTTGAATGTTTCTTCATCTTTTCTTGGTGCAGTGAAATACAAATGTAGCAATTGGAAGAATGTTTCTGCATCAGTTGGAGCATAGCTGCCGCTAAATCCTTCTGTTAGTTCATCAATGCTCGGACTAATGCTAATGAGCTTACCTGTAAGCATTTTTTGCAATTGTGTTGCTGAAAATTCTGATATTCCACCATCATCAACTACATCAGCTGCAAACATTGCAGATAGATAGTCCTCATCTTTTGCAAGTGATGTTCCACCTGGGCTCCAGGCACGGAAAAGAACTTCATCGTTTTTAAATTCTGTTTTCTTTGCAAGTACTCTCGCTCCGTTCGAAAGCTTCATTTCAATAATATCAAATTTTCCGGTTTTCTTTTCTTCAACAATTTTCCCGGGTTTTGGCAATTTTGCCATTAATGGTTTGTCAGTTGCATCATCTTTATATGGTTCTAATTTTGCTGTCGAAACTTTTGTATATAAAGAACGGATTTCTTGTTCAGTTGGAACCTTAATTTCAGGTTTATCCGGAACACTTACCAAAACAACTTTGTTTTCTTCCGAAACCAACGATTGTGCATATTTATTCACTTCTTCTAATGTAATTGTTGGGATGTATTCCTGATACAACTGATATTCGAACTCTATGCCCGGCATACCTTCGTTTTCGTAAAAGTTTCTGTAATATTCATCAGCATAGTCAGCAGATTTAGTTTTGTCTTTTTCTTTTAACGCACTTTCCATATTCTTTAATGTTGCTTCTTTTACTCGTTCTAACTCAGATTTTGTAAACCCAAATTGTTTCATTCTGTATGCTTCAGTCAGAACTGCCTCTAAACCTTTCAAAATATCATCAGTTTTTGATACAGAAACTAAATTGAATGCAGCAAGTCCTGCCATAAAATCACCAACTCCTGCGCCTGCATACAAAAATGGCGGGTTTGGCTTACGCATAATTTCCTGTATTCTCAGATTAATCATCTGGTTGATTAAATTATCAATAATTCCTTGGCGATAACCTCCAAATGTAGATTGGTTTCTTCCCGGAAACTTATATATTACTGAGATATTTGGCATCGGAAGTTCAGGGTCTTTTGCTATCGATACAAGCATATCCTTGTGTGGTGGTATCGGATATTCAACTCGTGGACGGAAATTTTCCGGCATCTGAATACGCGAAAATTTTTCACGTATCATTTTTTCAACTTGATCAATATCAAATTCACCAACTGCTACTACAGCCATCAAATCCGGACGATACCATTCTTTGTAGAAACGAAGGAATGCTTCGCGTGGTGCGTGCAGAATTACTGCTGTATCACCAATTGGCAATCTTTCAGCATATTTTGAATTTTTGAAAAGATATGGATAATGTTGCTTCATCACTCTTTCCTGAGCACCGCGATATAATCTCCATTCTTCCAAGATTACACCGCGTTCTTTTTCCAATTCTGCCGGGTCGAATGTAACATTGTGAGCCCAGTCTTCCAGCACTTGTAATCCACGTTCCAGGAGCCCTGGCTTGTCAAGTGGTATTGTTAGCAGATAGTATGTTCTGTCAAATCCGGTATTTGCATTTAAATCTGCTCCAAACCTTAAACCTGTTTCTTCAAGAAAATTAATCAAATCGTTCTTCGGAAAATTCTTTGTTCCGTTGAAACACATATGCTCAATAAAATGTGCAAGCCCTTGCTGGTCGTTGTCTTCTTGCACTGAGCCTGCCTTTATCACTAAACGTAATTCGGCTCGATTTTCAGGTAATTTGTTGTGGCGTATGTAATACTTCAACCCATTGTTCAATACTCCTATCTTTACATTTGGGTCGAAGGGGAGTAATTCATCCATACTCCTTTGCTTAATAGGCTGAGAAAATGCACTTGTTATAGTTATTGCAAACAAGGCAAAAACAAAAAACAATTTTTTCATAAATAAACCCATTTTTTTAAGAATGAAACAATAAATATATTTTATACGTATTCATTAACCGTTTTGTTACAATTTAAATTCAAAATCGTAAAAACATTCCCTGATTTTCGGATATCCTTTTCTCATTTTTTCAAAGTTGTTTGATATCTCTTCATCAGAAGCTAATTTTTTGAACTCACTGCTTGTTTCGTCTATTCTTTTATTTTTCAATAAACTAAAAATTTCATCTTTGCTTAGTTTGCTTACATCTTTTTTGTTTGAATTGCATTCAATTTCAAGCTGCGATGTATCTAATTTCACCTGCAATATTCTCTCGAGTGATTTGGCTAACATTAAGCTCCCCCGCAACTTGGCATCGTAAGAATGTCCTGCTATGTGCGGTGTCGCAATTTTCGCAGCTGATACTGATTTGCTCCTGACATTTGGCTCATTCATCCACACATCTGCATCAACTACTATTCGACCACTGTTAGCCAATCGAACCCAACTTTCCTCACATACTACACCACCACGCGACGAGTGCAAAAACAAAGCTCCGTTTTTAACTTTCTCAAGCAATCTATTATCTATCAAATTATGCGTTTTATGCTTACCACTCATTGTAAGTGGGACGTGATTAGTTACAATATCTGCAACCTGAACAATCTCATTAATTTCTAAATGTGTTTCGTTCATTAATAATTCGGGGTTGCTTTCTAATAATGGCGGGTCATTTATTACAACTGAAATTCCTATGTGCTTGGCTATCGTAGCCAAACGTTTCCCTACATTCCCATAGCCAATTATTCCCAACACCTTGCTTTTCAAATCAATGTTGTTTTCTTCAGCATAACTGAGAATACAAAACATACAGTATTCTGCAACCGACAATGCATTCGAACCAATTGCATCAAAATACAATATCCCTTGCGCTTCAAGATATTTCTTATCTAAATGTTCCGAACCCGAAGTAGCCGTTCCAACAATTTTTATGTCTGTGCCTCGTAGCAGTTCTTCATTTACCTTCGTAGTCGAGCGAACCAAAAGTATAGTGGCTTTGGATTGCTTAACGATTTCGTTTGTTAATTGCCTGCCTTCAAATTTATGCACTTCGCCAATATTCTCTAATATTTCAGGCAATTGCGGTATATTATTATCTACTAAAAAGCAATATCTCATATAGTTATCATCTTTTTTTACAAAAATATAAAATATCTGATTAATGATTATCGTTTAATGTTTAGTTTTAACAAAATTATTATCAACATATCAGAATTTTATGGAAATTTCAAAAATTTTAGTTGTTGGTGCCGGCACAATGGGCAACGGAATTGCTCACGTTTTTGCCCAACACGGCTTCGATGTCGTATTGTGCGATATTTCCGAAGAACAATTGAAAAATGCACTTGCTACTATCGGGAAAAATTTATCCCGCCAAATTGCAAAAGGTATGCTTACAGAAGACCAAAAAGCATTGGCACTTTCAAAAATTTCAACTTCCACTGATTTGTCGTCTGCTCGCGATGTTCAATTGGTTATCGAGGCTGCTTCCGAAAACAAAGCACTGAAATTCAATCTGTTCAGGCAAATCGACGATTTAATAAATAATGACGCAATTTTGGCTTCCAACACTTCAACTATTTCTATTACTGAAATTGCCTCCAAGACTTCCCGCCCCGAAAAAGTTATCGGTATGCACTTTATGAACCCTGTCCCGATGATGAAACTCGTTGAAATTATCCGTGGGCTTGCAACAAGCGATGATGTCTTTGATTCAATTTATGAATTAAGTAAAAAGATAGATAAAATCCCTGTTCATTCAAACGACTACCCCGGTTTTATTGCAAATAGAATACTTATGCCTTTTATTAATGAAGCAATTTTTGCTCTTATGGAAAGTGTTGGTTCAGTTCAGGCAATCGATGAAGTTGCAAAACTCGGTTTTTCTCACCCTATGGGACCTCTGATGCTTGCGGACTTAATTGGTTTGGATACCACTTTGTCGATTCTTGAAGTGCTGCATAATGATTTAGGCGACCCACGCTTCCGACCTGCTCCATTATTACGCAAGCTAGTCGCTGCTGGCTATCTTGGTCGAAAATCCGGCAACGGCTTCTACAACTACTCCGGTGATAAGCCACAACCAAATAAGTTCTGATTTCAAGAAATATTTAAAGCTAAGGCTGATAGTGAATAATGGCATATTTTATTTAAAATTTCAAATATCTAAAGAAAACTGTTAATAAAAAAGGCTGCAATAGAATGCAGCCTTTGAATTTACAAATAATTTCACGTTTATTGTTCTTTGGGTTTCTTTCCAATATTCTGCTTTACCCTTTCGAGCAAGGCAAGCTCTAAAATTCCGTTGGAACGCCAGAAATGCACCTTGCCCGTTACATACGATTCAAATCCGCTCATTTCGCTTGTCAATATTAGATGAACGTTTTTTTCTCCCTTTTCCTGAACGATGAATTTATATTGCATACGTCCGTTGTCCCATTTCCCAGCACGAATAAAAGGCATATCTAAACTGTATTTCTTCAACACATTAAACGTTGTATCGCCCTGAGCAAAAACGCAGAAATCAGACTGAGCTACACCGCGATAAAGCCCTTCGTCGTTCATTCTTGTATTCTTATTCATTAAATTGCAGCCCATCTCTTCGAGCGAATAAATAACTGCATTCCATATCTCTTCAAAACTGTTTTGAAAATCTTCTTCGTATTTTTCCTTGTAGAACTCATATCCTTTCGGCACTTTCTGTTCTTGGGCAAAAGTAGGTGCAAAAATTACAAGAAAAACAAGTATTATCAACAACTTTTTCATATAAACTCCCAAGGGATTATTTAAATATTTTAACGATAAATTAACACAATGGTTACAATTTTGCAAATCAATTAAGCAAAGTTATTCATTAATTCAACTCCCGAGCTTGTTCCAATTCTTTCAGCACCTGCCTCTATCAATTTCAATGCGAAATCAACTGTTTTTATTCCTCCCGATGCCTTTATTTTTACGCTTGGGTCGCAATACTTTCTCATCAGTTCAACATCTTCTATTGTCGCACCCGTTTTAGCAAAACCAGTTGATGTTTTTATAAAATCCGCACCAGAATTTGAAACTATCTTACAAGCCTCAATTTTTTCTGTTTCTGTTAGCAATGCAGTCTCGATAATCACTTTTACTATTGATTTCGCTTCGTTGCTGAGTCGGACAATTTCAGAAATTTCTTTTTCAACGTAGCTGTAATTTCTGTCTTTCAGTTTTGCAATATTTATCACCATATCGAGTTCCGTAGCACCTGCAAGCAATGCCATCCCCGCTTCGTAGAACTTTACATTCGAAATGTTTGCTCCGAGTGGAAATCCGACAACCGTTGCAATATTAATCTTACTGTTTTGAAGCAAATTTTTGCAAAGCTCAATATTGCAAGGATTTACGCACACCGCTGCAAAGTTATTTTTAATAGCTTCCTGGCAAAGCATAACAATTTCGTGTTCTGTTGCATCTGCTCGCAATATAGTGCTGTCAATGTATTTCGCAAATTCTTCTTTTGTTTTTGGTAACATAAAATTATCCTTTATTATTAAATTTAGTTTCTAATATTCTTTTCAGTTTTTCCATATACCATTGCGGTGTGCTTGTTGCCCCGGTAATTCCGATAGAATTGTATTTCGAAAGCTCTTCTATTGCTAATTCTTTAATGTCCTCTATGAAAATTGTATTTGGATTTGCTTTTTTTGCTATTTCAAACAAAATTTTCCCATTTGATGAGTTCTTGCCAGCAACGAAAATCACAAATTCGTGCTCTTGTGCAAATTCTATTAATTTTTGCTCCCGCTTCGAAACAAATTTACAGATGGTATTTTTTGAAACAAAATAATTATTAGCATCGTCGCCATATTTTTCTTTGAAAAGCTCAAAAATTTCTTCCGATAGCTTGCAAAAAGTTGGTTTATCCATTGTTGTTTGAGAAAATAACACTGTTTTTTTCGATACATCAAGATTCGCTTTCACTTCATCGAAATTCTTTACCACAAGACACTCATCATTGCACACGCCTCGCAAACCAATCACTTCCGCGTGGTCTCGCTTCCCAAATATTATTATTTGCCAGCCTTCATCATAAAACTTCTTGACCGACCTTTGCAATGCTCTCACAAGCGGACAAGTAGCATCGATTAAATCAATTTTTAGCGACGCAGCTCTGTCATAGGTGCTTGGTGGTTCGCCGTGAGCACGTATTACAACAACTGAATTATCCTTGTCTATTCTTTCGAAGTCTTTATGTTCAATAGTTTTAAGTCCAATGCCTTCGAGCCGCTCCGATTCTTTGGGGTTGTGTATTATTTGCCCAAGCACATACACCTGCTTGCCTATGCATTCGCCCAAAGCAGTTTCCACTTTATCTATTGTCTGGACAACTCCCCAGCAAAATCCAGCTGAACTGTCGATATTGATTATCATTTTTGCGTCTGATTTTTCTCAAACTTCTCTATTAATTTCTTTGCTGCATCTTTGTGCATCATACAATTAATCATCTTCAATTTTACATAATCATTATGATAGAAATAATATCCTTTGTTTTCTCCGTTTCTTGCTCCACTTCCGGAATCTTTTATTAAAAACCATACATCTTTTGGCGTTTCTTTTATTCCAACTATATGTATTCCGTGGTCATCGCCGGTAGTTCCATTGGAGAATCTGAATTGGCGGGCGTAATCATCTATATAACTTGAAGGAATATCGTATGTTGGCACCATCGCCACATCTTTGAAAGAATAATAGCCACTCTCAGATACATCGCCTCATATTGCTACTGAATAACCACTCCGAACTGCCTCTTTAATCGTCCCTATAAAGTCTTCAACTGGTACATTCAAATATGTATTGCATCTCCACCAGTTATCAGGAACATCATACAAAGCTTTCTTCCAGAAACCTTCCTGCAACAAGGACATAATATCTACATAATCATTTGTATTAATTTTGCATACATTTTTCAAGAAATCTTGCGGTGTGTATTCTTTTCCTTCGTAAGCAAATTTTGCTGGTGGCTCGCCCATATACGAATTTAAAATATTCTTTATAGTTGTTAGCACTACTTCCTCATTCCAAAAACAATTCTTCTTTACAAAATTTAAATAAGTGTTCATTTCTTCAAACATTTGCTCGTGATTGTGGAATTTTTGCCCAACCTTCATCCCGGTATAAATATTTGCAGGCACACAACCATAATTATCGAAAATGTGTTTCAAAGCATTTGCTTGCGAACCTTCGCTGAAATGCGATGCCCCCTTCTGCTGGACAAACCGACGAGCTTTTTCAACATATTCCCAATATACAGAATACATTTCCGATAACTTTATTTTTCTGTTCGTTATCCTGAATATTTCGCTTTCGAAAAATGAAGTTGCGGCAAAGCTCCAGCAGGTTCCCGTTGCACCCTGCGATATCGGTTCATTATGCCAAATTTGTTTAAATTCATCAGTCTTTTTGGGCAGTTCAATTCCGGTAAAATCCATTTTAAAATCTAATTTTTTGGGCTTTTCTTTGGTCTCGAATTCGGAGATGCCTTTTTTTATTTCGTCCCAAAATGGGTTTGTATAATCAGTCATAATTCCTTTATCCCGGCGGTCCTGTGCAATTGCCATTGACGACAGGATAACCAAAGCAACTAAAAGCTTAATCAAAGATTTCATTATTCCACCTATAATTTTTGTAATTAATTAGTTTCTCCAAAAATAAATAAAAAATTGAAAAAATGATTTGATTAATTTTGGATGAACGACCTGATAGATTGAATTTTTTTCTGTAATTTTGTAATAAATTAATTTGTGGCATAATATGTATAAAATAAAACTGCCAGATTTCGAGGGACCTTTCGACCTGCTTCTGTATTTTATTAAGCGGGATGAGATAAATATTTACGACATCCCTATTTCTAAAATAACCGAAGAGTTTCTTAACTATATCCGCTTGATGAAGTATTTTGATTTAGAGCTTGCTGGTGAATTTATCTTGATGGCATCCAATCTTATGTATATTAAATCTCAAATGCTTCTTCCCCGAAATATTGACGATGAAGGTGTAGAACTCGACGACCCGCGAAAAGAACTTGTTCAAAAAATCCTCGAATATAAACAATTCAAAGATGTTTCTGCTGAACTTGCCCAAAGAGCGGAATCTACGCGATACCACTACTACCGGGAGCTTTTCGATGCCGAGTATTCACAAGTTGAAGGCGAAAGTATTTATAAAAATGCCACACTTTTCGATTTAATGCGGGCTTTTCAGAACGTTCTTGCTCGTGCTAAACAATCTGATGTTCACTATGTCGTTGAAGTTTTCAACGTTACAGTCGAAGAAAAAGTTGCATACCTGCAGGAACTGCTTAAAACAAAGCCAAGATTGAGTTTCTACGAAACTGTCCGAAACCATTCCCGACCGCATATAATTGTTACTTTCCTTGCTATTCTTGAAATGCTGAAATTGCAGCTTATTTTCATATATCAGGAAGCTCATTTTGACGATATTTCTATTTCTTTGCGTTCAAGTAATAACTAATTCTTGTGTTGGTGCGATATGGAGAAAAACAACAATTTATTCCTTCAACTTCCTCGTGAAGAACAAAAAGCAATTATCGAAGCAATTATCTTTGCAAGCGATGAAATCGTTACTTTCAAAACATTATATAAATTGTTAATTACACACGAAAGTCTTCCTCCTGTTGAAGTTACCGAAAATAACTCTGGCGAACTTACCATTGATGATGAAATCGCTCAAAGCATAAACTTTACTCCCGAAATCCTCGATGAGATGATTCGCGATATTAATCAGGATTTAATAAACACCGGACGACCTTATCAAATTGTCAATTACGCAAACGGCTATCAATTTGCTACTCTCGGTCATTACGGACAGTATATATATAATTTTTTGAAGTCCAAAACCAAGCGGCGACTTTCCCAGGCTGCACTCGAAACGCTTTCAATCATCGCCTATCGTCAGCCAATTACTAAAGCCGAAGTCGAACAAATACGCGGCGTTAATTCCGGCGAAATTATCAACTCGCTTGTCGAGAAAAACCTTGTCCGTATTGTTGGTCGCAAGGAAGTGCTCGGTAAACCTCTGCTTTTCGGCACTACCCAGGATTTCCTGAAAATTTTTGGGCTTCGCTCTCTCGAAGATTTACCCAAGCTTCGCGAAATTGATGAAATTGCAGAAGAACTTGCTCAACCCTCAAAAGATGAACAAGATACCGTTACTTTTTCAATCTCGAAGGAAGAAGCGGATAAAATCCTGCGTTCCTCTACTAAAATTGAGTTGGATAATCAGGATGAACTATAATGAAAAAGTTCCTGTTTTTGCTTGTTTTTGTGTATTGTTCCGCTTTTGCTTATCCACCTGTGCCTTTCGTTCAGGATAACAAAGTTGGCTATATCGATTCATCTGGCAAAATTATTATAGAACCTAAATTCGATACACCGTTTCATAAATTATATTTAGTCTTTGAGCAAGATTCTTTCCCATCGTTTGAATTCCCGGATTGGGCGTATTTTTCCGAGGGCAAAGCAACTGTTCGCATTGCAAAAAAATTCTGGTTCATAACGTATGGCTATAAATACGCTGTGATAAACGAAAAAGGAGAATTCTTGTTTGAGCCAACTGAAGATATTATTGGCAAATTCCAGGATGGTGTTGCTCCATATCAAAATTTAATGAAAACCGCAGAATACGTGCACGGCGAAAAATTCGGTATGATCAACTCCTCTGCAGAAATATTTATTGAACCCAAATACGACTATATCAGCCATTTCAGCAATAATCGTGCATTAGTTCGTAGAGGCGATAAATACGGCTATATCAATAATTCTGGCGAACTTGCAATTCCTTTTCTTTTCGTCGATGCTGGAAAATTTAATAGCGGCATTGCTTTTGCAAAAAGAGACAATTTGTATGGTTATATTGATACTACCGGCAATTTCATTATCCCCGAAAAATTCGACAGAGCTTGGGATGTCGTTCAAGGTATTGCTCGCTACTACGATGGCAATCTGTTCTCTTTCCTGAAATTCGAAAGTAAAGGTGAATATATTAATATATCGCAGCTTACTGCTAATAAGTTTACTGATGCAAGCGATTTTTCCGAAGGTTTGGCTTGTGTCAGAGATATTAATAACCTGTATGGCTTTATCGACAATCAAGGCAAATACATAATTGAACCTAAATTCCTTTATGCTGCTCCTTTCTATGAAGGCTTAGCAGTTGCAAAAAAAGATAAATACTTCGGTTTTATCGACAAATCCGGCAATTTCATCATCCCTCCCGAATTTGATTATGCCCGGAATTTTTATAATGGTATTGCAAAAGTCTGGAAAAACAACAAATTGATTTTAATCAACAAAAATAATCATCAGATTTACTCGTTCACAAATAAGTTCTAACTATTTTGGGTATTTGATAAATCTCTTGAAAATTAACTTGAAATTAACAATTTAAGAATCAACATTTTTTGTTTTTTTTATAATTTTTATTTAATTTTACAGTGATTTTCTATTTGGGGATGTTTTAGTTTCGCTGATTCAAGCAGTTTTCTTTGTATATGTTATTGGATTCGTTAATAAAAACTTTGTTTTTATTATAAAATTTTGTATTATAATAATCATTTTTTGAACACTGTTAAGTTATGTTAATTGTTCTGTTAAACTTAGAAAAAAGAGAATTATTATAGTAATTGTTTCGTTCTACTATTTATGGAGTTTTAAATGAAAAACCTTTTGCAACGCTTTTTCTTATTCAGCGTTGTGGCTCTCCTGGCAAGCGTAGCTTTGAACGCACAGGTTCAAATCGGACCTATCAACTATACAACGCTCAAAGCTGCGTTCGATGCTATCAATAACGGTGTTCATACCGGTAATATTACAATCGATATTACTGGTAATACCGTTGAAACTGCTACCGCTGTTCTGAACCGTTCAGGTTCAGGTTCTGCAAGCTACACTGCTGTAAACATCTACACTACTGGTGTGGATACTGTTTATGGGAATGCTTCTATTTCACCTGTTGTTCGTTTTGCAGATGCCGACAATATTACAATTGACGGTCGTATCGGGCAAACAGGCTCCACAAATTCTCTTACTTTTGCCTCACTCAATACTGCCGGTACCGTTATATGGATCGACTCTACTGCCGGTGGTAACGGTGCTAAGAATATATTAATAAGACATGTCAATATTCTTGGCGCTTCTGCTACTACCACAAACTACGGTATAAACGTTTCCTCATCTTCTTCGCAAACAACCGGCGCCCCCGGATTCAATAATATTCAAATCCTCAACTGTAATTTTGCGCGCACTTACTATGGTGTAAATATCCGTGGCGGTTCTTCTACTACTCAGTACGCAACAAACATTGTTGTTCGCTTCAACAATTTTGGACAAAATGCTGCTGCAAATATGGCTAACTATTACGGCGTGTATATGCAGTATGTGTTAACTCCAATTATTCGAAATAACTATTTCTCATACAATTCTACCAGTTCATTTTACGCTGTTTATCTGTCGACAGTTCCAAGCCCAAATGTTTCAGATAATATTTTAGAAAATACAACCGCATCTTCTTCAATCTACTTTTTATATGGTTCATCAGTTGGCAGCATAACTACAGGTGGAGTAGGAGCTACTGTCAACAGCAATATAATGAGAAATATTACATCGACAGGTAGCGCATTTTATGGTATCAACTTAGTTACAGCGCCGAACTCAATGATAACTAATAATATAATAGAAAATGCTAATATTTACTCCACACTTTACCCGATTTACTTATCTTCTGCAAATGGGAACATTGTTCAAAACAATATAATAAGAAATCTTTCGACTTCCTTAGGAACATTTTACGGGATTTACCTTGCAACTGTTGCCAATGGGCTAGTCAGTAATAATAGGGTCGAGAATATTACTGCCTATTATTCAATGGCAGGTATGTACCTTACATCTGTAACTGCGTCACGTATTACAGATAATATAATTAGCAATTTGAATCAAACCTATGCTTCTACTTCGTATTATCAGGTGGGTATGCTGTTTATGAGCAGCTGTAATAACGATACAGTAATTAATAACTCGATATCACGTATTAGAGGTAGCGTAACAAGTGCAAACAGTGCTATGTATAGCCCGTCTGGCATTCAGATCCAAGGTGGTGCAAACTGGTCAATCTGGCATAATTCTGTATATTTAAATGGAACTCATGCAAATACAACACAAATATTGCCAGCTGCCTTAACTGTAACCTCAACGTCAGCTACAAACCTTAACATTCGCAATAACGTATTTGTTAATGCATATGTTAGCCCTAATACAACATCTAAATCATACGCTATCTATCTTGCAGGAACGGCAAATCTTGGCACAATTAATTACAATGATTACTACGTTTCTGGTCCTAACGCTATGCTTGGCTTCCTTGGCGCTGATGCTGCTGATATTGTATCCTGGCGTGCGCTTAGTGCTCAGGATGTTAACTCCATTTCTGGGGATCCAATATTTAATGGCTTAACTAATTTAATGCCTTATACTGGTTCTCCACTTGTTGCGGCAGGAACTCCAATCGCATTGGTTTCGTCTGACATTCGTGGTGTCACTCGTAGCACTACCGCTCCAACTATCGGTGCATATGAAGAAGCAGGCGATATTGATGCCCCTGAAGTACTCTTCACCAGCATACCAAATGTGGGTTCAGGTGTCCAATCCCAAACATTAATTGCAACTATTTCAGATGTTAGCGGTGTTCATCCTACTAACTTGCCTCGCTTATATTTCCGCAAAACATCAAACGCAAATACATACATTGACAATACAAACGCAACTAATGGTTGGAAATATGCTGTTGCAACATCGCTTGGTGGCAACCAATATCAATTTGTTATTAACCACAACTTAATTTTTGGTGGTCTTTCCCAAGGCGATACTGTTCAATATTTCATTGTTGCAAGCGACAATTTTACAAATCCTAACATAGGTGTTTATGGTGCGTCTCTTGCAAGCCAGATAACGTCTGTTGCTCTTACTGCAACTGAATTCCCTGCTACTAATCTTAGTTACTTCTACCGTGTTCTTCCGTCATTTAGTGGAGATATAGAAGTTGGTGCAGGGCAAACATTTACTACACTTACCGGAACCAACGGTTTATTTGCTTCTCTTAACAATGCAGTCATTACAGGCAACATTACTGTAAAAATTGTTTCGAATATTAACGAACCAGGAACTGTTGCCCTTGGCGAAGTTGCTTCTAGTGGTGGTACATTCACCATTACAATTCGTCCGTGGGGCGCTCCTCGCACTCTATCTTTCAATAATGACGGTGCTTGCTTGCTCTTCAATGGCACAGATAGATTAACAATAGATGGCCGCCTCTCTGGTTTCCAAGGGAATGCGCTGACTATTACAAATACTGTTCGCACTAATACTCACCAGATTATTCACATTGCAGGTACTGCTACAAATGGTGCAACTAACATCACCATTCGCAATGTAAATATCAGAGCCGGACATCCTGCTATTACTAATACCACAAACACCTACGGCATCCTTGTTGCAACTTCTGCTGCAGGTCAAGTTGGGACAAACCATAATATTTCGCTTTTGGAAAACAAAATCGAAAGAGCTTATTTCGGTATACGGATAATGGGTGCTTCCCCAGGCCTTAATGGTATTATTGTTAGCAAAAACTATATTGGTAACGATATTGATTCCCTTACAGTTGTATTTAAAGGCATTCACCTTGAAAATACAAATGCTGCTCAAATCACTTATAATACTTTAAGAAATATTAAAATTAACACATCTGCTAATATCGCTGCAATAGACCTCGCTAGCGGTACATTCAATAATACTTATATCTACGGCAACAAAATACAAGGTGTTGCTAACCCTGCTTCTGGTGGTTGGGGTGCTTATGGTATTAACGTTGCTTCTTCTACTACCTACAACACATATATAATCAACAATATGATTTCAGATGTTACAATAATGAATTACTCTAGCACATCAACAACATACAACCCATTTGGTATTCGTGTAACTGGTGGCATAGGCTATTACGTATATCACAACACAATCGATATGTCTGGAACTATGGCAAATGTCGGTTCTGCGGCAAGTATGAGTGCTTGTGTTCTTGTTACCGCTACTACTGTAGATTCTGTATTTGTAAGAAACAACATATTCGTTAATAGAACAATACATAATATTGCTGGTTCGTACTCCTATATTTATTATTTACCATCGTCAACCTGGACAGGCGTAAGATATTGCGATTATAACCATTATTTTATCGGTGGCAACTATCCATATTTTGCTTATAGAGGATCTGCAATTCAGACATTCGCTGCTTGGAAAACTGCTGTATCTCCAATCGACTCTAACTCGACTTTCGGTAATGTGACTTTTGTTGGTGTTCGCAATGCATATATTGGTGGCCCATCCGTTGGAGATCCACTTCTCATTAAACCTTCATTTACTGGTATGCCAGATGAAGATATCGACGGCGAATACCGCGATCCTATTACTAACTACGCTGGTGCTGATATAGCTGTTCCAACAGGTTTCGATATTGCTGAGAACTTGCCATTCACTCTTCTTAAAGGCGGCGATCCATTCACTCTTGCATTCCAACCTGTTATTTTAGGCTTTGTTGATGAAGTTAACCGTGGTAATACTATTGGCGACGCAAATATTTATCAGTACCAATGGTACTACAACAATGCTCCACTTGCAAGCACGCCCGGTGTTCGCGAAGTTAATAGAAATACTGTTGTGTTTGTTAATCCAGCTAATAATTTATCTGGTGAATACTACGCAACTATTACTTATGGCTCAACAACATTAACAACTAATGTTTGCCAATTAACAATCGACCCATTGCAGCCAACATTGGTTGCTCCTGCTAACGATACTGACGACAAACCTCTTAATGTTTTGCTTCAATGGACTAATGTTCCAGCTGCTACTTCCTATCAAGTTCAAGTTTCGACTTCTCCTCTCTTCACAACAATCGTATTTGATACTATTGTTACTACTAATTCTGTCGTGCCATCTGGCTTGACTTACTCTACTACATACTTCTGGCGTGTTGCAGGTCGTCAAGGCACTACATCTGGTTTATGGACACAACCGTGGGCATTCACTACTCGCGTTGCTATTTATCCTTGCGTCCTTGTCTCCCCAGTTAACGCACAGACTTTTGTAGAAGTCAATCCTGTTCTTGCTTGGCAGCAAAATGTCGATGCTTCTTCATATAGAGTTCAAATTTCTACAGACATTGCTTTCATTAATATAGTTCTTGATGCTGTTACACCTAATAATGTCTATACTTCTCCTGTTACCTTACAGTATCTTACAACATATTAT
>JAOAGZ010000042.1 GCA_026415495.1 Eximiradius proteiniborus
AGATGTGTATAAGAGACAGGCTGGTGTAAGATTGTGATATTCAAAAGCTCTATCCTGATATGCTTTTACAATTGTTCTGGGTCTATCAAGATTGATGATCGGTGAAAAATCTGGAATTCTTGAAGTAAGCACAGTTGGCTTGCCTCGTCCATCCAAAGCTCTCACGACTGCCGTTAGCCCTTCACGTCCTATCCACGCACCGCTACCTTCGTCATCAAGCTCGATTCCCCAACCACCGCAACGAAATAGTTGATTTTTACCAATTCGTGCAAGTCCAATAGAACCTGTTCCAACAATTGTAATAATTCCGTCGCTATTACCTAACGCACCTTCTAAGGCAAGTTCTGCATCACTTGTTACGAGCAAATCCCCAAGTTGTATGCTTTGCTGACGTGCAAGAGTTCGCAATAGCTGAGCCGCTCTTTTCTTCTCTTCTTCGAGCCATACTCCTGCAAGTCCAACTACTACTGCATCTAATTCTGATGTTTCGATCTCTGCTTTGTTGCAAAGTTCAAGTATTATATTTAATGTTCTTTCGCATGCTTCGCCCACACCAACAGAACCTATTCGTGCAGTGCCACTTGATGCGTGTGAGATCACTTTATCATCCCGAACCAATACACCTCTTGTATGAGTTACGCCGCCCTCTGGACCGATGATGGTATACTCAGTTGAACGAGCCATATTCCATCCTATAATATTATCGAAGAACCGAAATAAACAAACAATAACTATGCCAGCAAAAGTAAACTTTTAGAGAAATTTCTGTTAATTTTTCACACCAAATTGCAACTCACACAATTTTCTGTAATATCCATTCTTTTCCATAAGTTCCTGATGTGTTCCCTGTTCAACTATCCTACCCTCGTTGAATACATAAATCATATCACAATTAATAATTGTAGATAACCTATGTGCTACGATAATAGCTGTCCGCCCTTCAAGAGAAGTTTCAATTGCTTCCTGAACAATTTTTTCACTCTCGGCATCAAGGGCAGAAGTTGCTTCGTCAAAAATTAATATTTGTGGATTTCCTACGATAGCTCTTGCAACTGCAACCCGCTGACGCTCGCCACCAGAAAGATTTGTGCCGCGGTCCCCAATCGGTGTATCAAACCCTAATTCCAATTTATCGATAAAATTATAAGCATTTGCCAGCTTAGATGCTTCAACTATTTCCTCTGTGATTGTATGTTCCTTGCCAAACTTAATGTTGTTTGCAACTGTATCGTTGAATAGCATATTTTCTTGAGATACAACCCCAAAAAGTGAACGTAAAGATGATACTTTATAGTTACGAATATCTACACCATCAATTAATATTTGCCCCTTCTGTGGATCGTAAAATCGAATCAACAAATCGACCATAGTTGATTTCCCACTACCGCTTCCTCCAACAAATGCTGTCTTCTTGCCCTTTGGTATCACTAATGAAACATCTTCTAAAACATTTTTATCAGTATATGCAAAATATACATTCTTAACTTCAATCTTATCTCTGAATTCTTTAATCTCCAAATTCCCATCCTTTACTGATGGTTCAGTATCTAAAACCTCAAAAATTCTTTCAGCAGAAACAAATCCGCGCGGGAACTGAACAATTTGATTGATTACTGATGCAAGCGGTGCCATTATCGAAAACAATGTGAAAAGGAAAAGCATTAAATCATCTGGCGACATTACTTTTTGGTTGATTTTCATTGCACCTACAACCAATACAACCGTAAGTGCAAAAATTGCAAAAATTTCATTTATTGCAGGAATAATTGTAACTATCATCTTGTGTTTTACTGCCGATTTCACATATCGCTCGCTATCTTTCTTGAATTTCTCGTTAGCAAAATTTTCTGCATTATATGCCTTGACCACTCTAATACCAGAAATTATTTCAGTTAGTGTGCCTGTATAGTCTGCTAATGCTTTTTGCATTCGTGTAGCGTACTTTCGTAGATATTTCTTTGCTGCACGAACAATCCCTAAACTAAATATACTTGATGAAAATGCAATTAATGTGAGTTCAGGTGATATGCTCAAAAGAAACAAAAGAAAAAATACAACTTGCGAGCCTTCCCGTAATATTATCGAAAAAGAAGCAATCATTGTCGAATTTACTGCCTGAACGTCATTTGCAATGATTGATATTAAACTTCCTTGCTTACTTCTATTAAAAAAATCAATTGAAAGAGAAGTGAGCTTCGAAAAAATCTTATCACGTATTGACTTAATTACGCCTTCTTCAAACTTGGACATTACTACTGCATTCCAGTATTTGAAGAAGTTTTTAAGGAAAAAAACTAATAGAATAATCAGTCCAAATCTTACTAAAGTCCAGTATATATCATCTACGATAATCAGTGAAAGCAGAAAATCAAAAAATTGATTTTTTATTTGTTCTAGAAACGATAAATTCTGAGTTTTTGCTACCGTTTCTGAACTATCGGTTTTAAATAGAATTTGAAAAACTGGTTTTATGAGTGCAACAGATAATGTATTGAATAGTGAGAAAAGAAGATTAAGTATCACAGAATAAACAAGCAGAAGCTTGAATGGCTTAATAAAAGCAATAGTTTTTAAATATAGACTTGCTCTGTTTTTATTTTGAGTTTTCATTATTCTTTAAACTTAACAATTGTTACACCAGCTCCACCTTCAACAATTTCACCTAAACGGAAAGACGAAATCGCAGGATGCCTCGAAAGAAAGTCGTGAATTGTTTGCTTCAGTGCTCCCGTCCCTTTACCATGCAAAATCGTCAGATAATCTATGTTGTTCAGCAATGCATTATCGATAAATTCATCTAATGCCCGCAAAGCTTCGTCAGCTCGGTAGCCTCGCAGGTCAATTTTAGTTACTACATCATACTTGATATAGTCAATTTGTAATGTTTGCTTTGTTTGTACTCCTTCAACTACAATCAATTGAGCATAAGGAAGTTTGAATTTAAGTCCGTTGAATTCAACAAGTGCTATTTGAGTAGCATTGTCGCAATCAATCACAACACCAATATTTGCTGGGTTATCAGTGTGAGCAACAGCCTGTCCAGTTGAGAGCTCTGTTGGTGCTGTATGATTTACATGTTGCTTTTTCTCTATTTTCTTAACCTCTTTTTCTAAAGATTGCTTTTTTTCTTTATAATCTTGTTTTATCTCAGAAATTTGTCGTTTTTGCTCTTTGATTTCTCTAACTGTCCTTTCAATTAAAGAGTTCGCTTCTTCGATTATTGATAATGCTTCTTTTTTAGCATTATCAATTAGTTCTTTTCGTTTAATTTTCAGCTCTTTGCTTCTCGCTTCATAATCTTTTATCATTTTTTCAAATTTGAATTTCAACTGTTCAGCTTCACTGCGTGAGCGAACGGCTTCAGCACGATATTTCTGCAATATTGCAATACTCTCTTCCAATTCAGAATGTCTTGTTCCTAAATACTTCTTAGCGCGATTGATTACAATTCTGGGCAGTCCAATGTTTTCAACAAGCGAGAATGCATAAGAATTTCCCGGAATCCCGGTTAAAAAGTTATAAGTTGGTTTGAACTTCTCTTCGTCAAATTCAAGCGAAGCGTTTGCAATTACCTCTTTATTCAAAGCATAAGTTTTAAGCGACGACTGATGAGTTGTGGCAACGAAAAATAAATTAAGTTCAATAAATGTATCCAAAATACCGGCAGCAAGCGCTGCACCTTCTTGTGGGTCAGTTCCTGAACCAATTTCATCAATCAGCACAAGCGAATACTTATCGCAATTATCTAAAATATTTTTGATTTGAAACATTTGCGAACTAAATGTAGAAAGATCGTTTTCTATTGATTGATTGTCCCCAATAGTCGAAAAAATCGTTCGAAAATTTGTCTTACATTCTCCGAGTGGAAAAATTCCAGACAAAGCCAGAGCAACGTTCAAACCAATGTTTTTTAGCGCAACAGTTTTCCCTCCTGCATTAGGTCCCGAAACAAGATGCCCACGAATATTATCTGTGAATTCAATCGAAAGAGGAATAACACTATTTTTACCTTTTGATTGAACAAGAATTGGATGACGAATATTTTTTAGATAAATATAATTATCTTCTTGATTCAGTATTTCTGGCTTAATTCCACCATACTGCATAGCATACAAAGCTCGGGCAAAAATTGAGTCAATATCAGCAATTATTCTTGCATTGTCAATTAGTTGATGGCTTTCTGAACCTATTTCCTGCGTTACATTTCTTAAAATACGCTGGATTTCTCTCATTTCTTCATCGCGCAACAGCGACAAATCGTTGTTCAACTCGATTATTTCAGTAGGTTCAAGGAATACAGTAGCACCAGTTTGTGATACTCCATGAATAATTCCTGATATTTGCCGTTTGTGTTCAACTTTCACTGGAATAACAAAACGCCCTTCCCGTATAGTGAAGAATTCTTCTTGCAGCATTTCAAAATCAGAAAACTGCCGGACTATTTTGTTTATCCTTGAACGAAGTCTTGCCGATTTAATATTAATTTCCTGTCTTATCTGAAAAAGCTCCCTCGATGCAGTGTCCTTTATTTCTCCTGTATCAGTAACTATATCTAATATATGTTTTTCTAATAATTTGTTGTCGTAGAGATTATCTATATACGAAAAAAGCATCGGAAATTCTTCAGATTTAGGCTTAATATATGATTTTAAATTACGTGCAATTCGCAACAAATCAAGTATTTCGAGTAGCTCAGTTGGCAAAAGCATTGAATTTTGAATTTGCGATTTATATAGCAAATTCAAACTATCTCCAATGTTTTCAAGCGGTGGATTTTCATTCCTGAACAGTAAGACGAGAGCCTCGTCTATTAATTGATGCTCTCGTCTTAACTTCTCAATATTGTCAGTTGGCTTTAAATCAAAAATGATTTTTTTAGCATCTTCGCTTTTACAATATTTGGCAATATATTCGAGAACGCTTTTAAATTCAAGTTGCCGTAAAGTTTCGGCAAAAGGGTCAAACTTTTGCTGAACATATTCGCTCATCAATTACCTTCCAGAAGCTCTTTGACTATTTTTTGCACTAAGCTACCTTCTGCTTTTCCAGCGAGTTCCTTCATAGTTGGTCCCATAACCTTTCCCATATCTTTCATAGAGGTAGCACCAACTTCTTTTATTTTGTTCGCAACGAACTCCTTAACTTCATCTTCAGTCATCATTTTAGGTAAATATTCCTGAATAATAGCAAGTTCTGCTTCCTCTTTTGCAAGCAATTCGGGACGGTTAGCTGATTTATACATTTCAATTGCATCTTTGCGTTTTTTTGCTGCTCCATTCAAAATCTTAAACTCTATTTCAGGAGTAAGTCCTGTTTCAGAACCGCTTTTGTTAAATTCAATAATAGCAGCTCGTAATGAACGCAAAGCATCAATACGAACTTTGTCGCCGCTTTTCATTGCAGCTTTCAAATCATCGTTTATTCTTTGTTCCAAATTCATTTATTTTTCTCCTTTTTTTACTTTTAATATTTTTGAATATTCGCTTTGAGTACCTTCGCCGATTGCTTTTACTCTTACAAACCAATTTTCATTTGGATCTAAATCAATTACTTCGATTTCTGTAATATCTCCAATATCTGCATTTTCATAATATTCTGCAAAGCGAGTAAATTTTTCGTCATACGCAATATCTAAAATATATTTTTGAATATTTGGCGAACCTTTCCACGAAAGAACACAACCGTTTTCGTGAACATTTTTTGCAGGGAAAAGCTCCGGTGCTGGAATTGCTGTCATTTTCCAGCGTGGATTGCCTGAAAGAGTTGAAGTAATATAATTTGTTGCTTCATTACTTCCGTTATATTCAAATACTTGAAAAGAATATACAGTCGAAGGTTCTAAATTATCTACTTTGCATTCATTTTTTGTTCCTGCATAAACTACAAAAGCATTATCACTAATTTTACTATCATTTGAACCAAATTTAGAGTTCGAATTATATTCTTTTCCATCTTCAGGCATACCTGCAACTGATTTGCCTTTCGAAGCAACAACTATTCGTTTTTCTCCATTTCCATTAACCCAAATAAGCTCTATACTCGATTCACTTGGCTGACGAAATGCAATCCCTGAAGCTTGTTTTGTCGGTTCTTCAGCTAATGTTGAAAATTTATGCTGAGTTGATACATCTTCTTTTGTCTCTGGTTTGTAAATTGATAATATATACTGAGTTTTTGCTTGCAATCCTTTTATTGTAATTGGAATTACTGATTGCATCCCATCAAAAACAATGTAATAGTTCCCTTTGAATGGCTTGATCTCAGAAATATCTACGCTTTCTTGCATAATACTGCTTGGTTTGAGATCTTTTGCATTTATTGCAGCATCACTTGCTGGGTGCAAAATAACAACTGTTCTTTTAGTATCAGTGTTGATTATAAAAGAAGCAGATTTTTCGGATATTTTTTTTGTTATTATTTCATTTTTTGCATAAGAATAGTTCACAAGCAACAATAAGCTTAATAAATACACAATAGTTTTTTTCATAACATTCTTCTAATCTCGTTCAACAAATAATTATATAAAAACGCAAGTTAATCAAGAAAATTGTTTTTTACAATAGTTTTAGCAGATGCGAACGACATCCATTTTGGCAATCCGACGCCCCGAACCCGATTACATACTTCTCAGCAATATTATTCAAGACATAATACTTTACAAGCGAACATTCAGTATGCTCTTCTAATTTAAACTTTTCAATTTTGATAATCTTCGAATATTTGTTCCCAAGCAGATAATCAATATGCCAGCGAATTTTTTTATTCCGGGTAAGATGACGATTTATCCTTGCGTCAAAATTCTTGCGAGCACTGCCGCAATATAAATATATCCCTTTTGGAAAATCTACTTTGCCAAGCTTCCCAATATTAATACTGATTTTTCTACTAATTTGAATATACAAACAATAAGTGGAAAAACTATCTGATTGATCGGTCATAAATTCTATATTTTTTGTATAGTTTTCCTTTTACTGTTGTTTGCAAAGCACGGTTCATCATTACATTATCTTCGAGTATCCAGGATGCCTCTCCGTAGCGAATGCCGTGTTTTTCAGAACGCACTCCAAGTTCATAATAAAGAACCGCATCAATACCAGTTTTCTGGAATTCTGGCAATACACCTAATACAATAACTCTGACAAGATTGATTTGCTTTTTCTTTGTAAGCAAATGCCAGATACCCGTTAGCAAACCACCTGATTTGTTATGTTTGAGGCAAACATTAATATCTGGCAGGGCAAGCACAAATCCGGCAGGTTTGCCGTCTATCTCAGCGATGAAAGTGAAATCTGGCTCTGCAATTTGTTTCAAATCTGCTGCAAGAAAATCAAATTCTTCATCTGTCATCTTGACAAATCCCCAGTTGGGTTCCCAGGCACCATTATATATCTCTTTCAATGTTGCAACATCTTTTTTGAATTGCACCTTGTCTCTAAATGCCACATTTCTGACAGTTATTTTGTAACGCTCGCGAATTGCAGATTGTAAGCGGATTAATTTATCAGTTAAATAATCTTCTTTATCAAGTAGATAAGCATACAAATCTTTTGATTTCGAAAAACCAGCATTTTCAATTAGCGAAATGTAATATTGCGGGTTGTATGTCATCAATACTACAGGAGGACTATCAAATCCTTCTATTAGCAAGCCGATTGTATCATTTAGCGATAGATTAACAGGACCTCGCATTGTATCCAAACCTTTTGATTCCAGCCATTTCTCAGCTTCCGTAAATAATGCATTGGCTACACTTTGATCGTTCAAACATTCGAAAAAGCCAAAAAAACCAACCTTATCTTTGTGCGTCAAATTGTGATTATCATTCTTTATTGCTGCAATACGTCCAATAATTTCTCCGCTATTATTTTCCGCAACAAAAAAAGCAATTTCAGAATGCTTAAAAAATGGGTTTTTCTCAGTATTAAGCGTTTTAAGTTGGTCTGCTAATAGTGGCGGGACAAAGTTTTCATCGTTTTTGTAAAAATTCCATTGTGTTTTTATAAATTTTTTTAACTCAGTTTTTGGTTCAATTAAACGAACAGAAAAATCCATACTTTTACCTGATTAGTTTATACTTTTATCCAATTTTATTTGATTAATCATATCAACAAGTATCATATCAGAAATTAAAGCCATTGCTCGGCTTGTTGCTTGTGGAATAGTTTCTACTAAATTACTTATCCGATTAACTCTTTGAGTATATGATTTGTTAAAAAGTAAATTAAGCCCAGAAAATTCATTACTTCTTCTATAAAATGAGCAATTTATTGTGATTTCTACAGAATTTGCATCAGGTGAGTTTTTCTTCTCGCTATTTATTGCTGTAAAGTTAGTAATTCTGCCTTCAAGAATATAATCCGGATCATTTATGCTCGACGATGGATGAAATCCACCAGAGAAAACTCCATAAGATGAAATACGGGACAACAGAAATCCTGTTGCTAAATCATCAAATTTTGAAATCCAGCGATTATAATAATATACTTGCAATTTTCTTGTTTGTGCGTCAGTTGCAATAATATGATCAGTATTAAAATCATCATTAATTGTAATCTTTCGTAATTGGACTGAAACGGGAAGTGTGTCCAGATTAACAAGCATCAACGGCTCATTCGAAAGCCTATAATACTTTATGTCTGGATAAGGTGATTTCAGATTAATGCAAGCGGTCAAAACAAATATGAACAACAAGTATAGAACTTTTTTCATTCTGATTTCCGACATTATAAGTATTATTAACACAAAATAACAATTTGCGAATAAAATAAAAAATAAAAATGTTGGGTATAAAGTTAAAAAAATTAATAAATGGTATTTGATTTCTGGTATTTAGAGAGAGCAAGTTTTGCTTGCGGAGAAATATTTGACGACGAACTCTTCGTTTCTGAATTATTTGATTTTGAATTAATAACTGATGAGTGAGAATTATTGGAACGCTGCTCTGATGCTGCTTGTGCTTCCATTCGGCTTGCCATTGCGGCTACTGCTCTATCTTGTGGTGAGGGGTCCCCTGGTGCAAGAGCGGCTCTCTGAACCTGTTGCATTTTTCTTATGGTTGCTTCGGGGGTATCTTCCGGCGATACATCAATTTGCACTTCTCCTCCAATTGCATATTGCTTCCCATCGGGTCCCACCTGGTAATTGAAATTAGCACCTCCTCGAACAAGACTACCACCTGCAGCAATATGTGCTTGTTCGTGTTGGCGCACTTCCTGGTCCCTGCGTTTCAACTCCTCAACAACCTGCTTTTCTTTTTCAGATAATTCACTGGATTTTGTAAAAGTATCCTTCGATTCCTTTTTTAGTTGATTTATTCCACTTGCTTTCGAATGCGATTCTTGAGAAGTGTTGTTTACTCCAACTTTTTCATTAAAGTTGTATAAGTTATTACTTTTCGATATGTTACTTATTTCAATCATAAAAGTAATAACGAAACATTTTTATTTTATTATAATGTAATTTAAATCATACAAACTTTAAATTACATACTAACTTCTACAATGGTTCGCGAAAACTTTTTCCCAAGAGTTAAGAAAATCACTAAGCAAGAAATAACAACTAATAAATTAACCCAATTGCCTACAGAATAATTCAGATTGAAACCTATGGGTTGAGTTAATATAAATGTAGTTGTTACTGATGTCATAAATAATGCTGGTATAGTAGTAATCCAGTGATAAGAACCTCGATATTTATATAAGAATACTGAACAAGCCCACAGTGTAACTGTTCCCAAAACCTGATTGCTCCAGGCGAAATATTTCCATATTGTTGAAAAATCAATAAATGTGATATACGCAGATACCAAAAACATTGGTATCGTAATCATCAATCTTTTCATTATTGATGTTTGCTCTATTTTAAGCATATCAGCCAAAATTATTCGAGCAGCACGAAAGGCAGTGTCTCCAGAAGTTATTGGACATACAACAACTCCCAACACAGCCAATACTCCTCCAGTAACGCCCATTAATGTAACGCATGCATGATATACAACAGTATTCGGACCACCATTTGCAAGAGCAGAGGCAAGTCCAACTGTTCCACCTTGATAAAATGCCATTCCAACGGTTGCCCAGACCATAGCGATTAATCCTTCTGCTACCATAGCACCATAAAATACTTTTCTTGCATTTTTTTCATCTTTCAAACACCGAGCCATCATCGGTGATTGTGTTGCATGAAATCCGGACAATGCTCCGCAAGCAATAGTTATAAACATTGTGGACCAGATTGGTATTCCCTTCGGGTGCAAATTCTCTAATGTAAATGCAGGGAAAGTATAACCTTCTACTAATATGCCTATTCCAACACCCAACACCATTACAAGCAGAGCAATTCCAAAAATTGGATAAATCCTTCCGATTATTTTATCTATCGGAAGCAATGTAGCAAGAATGTAGTATATAAAAATCAGAGCTATCCAGAAATATGTATTTAATTGAATACCTTGATTTGTAAAAATTAAGTTTAATAAATCTGCGGGACCTTTTACAAAAACAACTCCAACTAAAATCATCATCAAAACAATAAACACCCGCATAATGTTCTTTATAGCATTGCCTAAATAAATTCCGTGAAGTTCAGGAAGGCTTGCACCTTTGTGCCTTAAAGACATCATTCCGGAGACAAAGTCGTGAACAGCACCGCCAAAGATACAGCCAAAGATTATCCATAAATACGCTGCAGGTCCCCACAGTGCTCCTTGCAATGCTCCAAAAATCGGTCCTAATCCTGCTATATTAAGCAGTTGTATAAGATATACTTTCCACGTTGGTAGCGGAACGTAATCAACCCCATCTGCTACAGTATATGCAGGTGTAGTGTTTTTGCTGTCTACCCCGATTACTTTTTCAACAAATTTGCCCCAGGTGAAATAGGCAAGAATAAGTAAAATAATACCACCTAAGTATACAAACATTTCAATAAGCCTCCAGTTGTATAATTAGCAAATTATTAAACATTTGTTAAATAGAAAATTACCAATAAATGAAAAAAAATAATTGATTTGTAATAAATCGAGAAATGAACAAACAGAAATGTTAATGCTCTGCAATAGCTCCAAGTGGGATAGCCCTGCTTGCTCCCGTTACAGAAGGAAGATTTGATTCAATTCCGAGCAATTTGCAATAAGCAAGAAAAGCAAATGCTATTGCTTCTTTTGCACTACTCGGAATGCCTATATCATCAATGGGAATTATTGCCGGGCAATTAAGTCGTTTTCTCAAAGTTGATATTAAAAAATTATTATTTGCTCCGCCACCGGACACTATTATTTTAGAAAGAGGATTTGCAAATAATCTGATATTCTCAGCAATTCCGTAGACAGTAAATTCAGTTACTGTTCTAATAATATCGTTTTTTGAATAATTTCCGAAATATTTTTCAATCAAATTAACATTGAAAAGCTCTTTTCCAGTTGATTTAGGTGGTTTTTGTTTTATATATTTAATTGAGATAAGTTCATCGAAAATTTCAGAAACAATTTCTCCTTGCGAAGCTAAATATCCATTTTCATCAAAATCAACACCAAATAATTTTTGGGCACAAATATCAATCAGGCAATTGCCGGGTCCGCAGTCGAATGCAATTACTTCATTTGCTGAACAATTTTTAGGAAGAAAAGTAATATTTGATATTCCACCAATATTTAAAGCAATTACATCTTCATAATCTGATTTGAGAAAATTATAGTCGAAAAAAGGAACAAGCGGCGCTCCTTGCCCTCCTAAAGCTATATCCGCAGTGCGAAAATCATACACTACTTTTGTGTTCTGAATAGTTGCAAGATGTGTTCCGCTACCAAGTTGAAAAGTAGAAGCAACATCCTGACCGCAAAATTTTTCCTTTTCAGGATTATGCCAAAGCGTTTGACCGTGTAATCCAACTGCCTCTATATCATTAGTTTCACTTTTTTTCTTTGCATCCACAATTGCAATTGCTATTTCATTAGTATAAGCAATATTCAGTTGAGATAAGGTTTTTAAATCAATATGTTGATTGGAAACTGTTTCTAACAATAAATTTCTTAGCTGATTAGAAAAGTAATAATGTCCGTTCCAAATGAGTTCGAATTTAATTTTATTTTGAATCTGATTAAATTCACAAATAGCAATATCAATTCCATCAAGCGATGTTCCTGTCATCACCCCACAGATAACCATATTATTTCCCGTTATATTTCTCTTTTAGTTTCTCAGCCACACAAGGCGGGACAAACTCTGATACATCTTCCCTGAATCGTGCTAACTCACGGATAATGCTTGAGTTAAGATAAGTATATTTTTCATGAGGCATTAGAAATACTGTATGCACTTCTGGAGCGAGCTTTCTGTTCATCAATGCAATTTGAAATTCATACTCAAAGTCTGAAACTGCCCGAATTCCACGAATTATGGAAACAGCACCTACCGACCGGGCAAAATCCACTGTCAGTCCGCCATGGAATACTACTTCTACATTGGATAAATGAGCAAGAGATTTCCGAGCAAGTTCGAGACGTTCCTGCTCATTGAATAAATTTACTTTTTTGGTATTTATTGCAATTACTACAATTACTTTATCAAACATTTCTGATGCACGTTCAATAACATCAAGATGCCCGTTTGTGATTGGGTCAAATGTTCCAGGATAAATAGCAATTCTTTGTTTCATTATTAATTCCTTGATTGATTTCTTTGACGAACTGCTTCGAATAGAATTACACCAGCAGCAACTGATGCATTAAGCGAAGACACCTTCCCCTGCATAGGTATTCTTACAAGATAATCACAATGTTTTGCAACAGATGGCTTAATTCCGCTTCCTTCGCTTCCAATTATTATTGCTATTGGCTGGTTGTATATGTCATCTGTATATAAATGCTTAGCCTTATCAGATGTGCCAATTATCCAAAAACCAGCTTCTTTTAATTTTTGAATTGCCAGATTGGTGTTTGCAACATATGCAACAGGTAAGTGTTGCAGAGCCCCGGCAGACGATTTTATTGCAACTGGTGTAATTGTTGCTGCTTTGCGTTCAGGCAATATTATCCCTTTTGCCCCAGCACACTCAGCAGCACGCGCAATTGCCCCTAAATTATGTGGATCAGTAATCCCATCTAATATCAACAATATCGGATTTTCAGTTTTCTTTATTTTATCAATCAATTCACCCAGCGTCAAACTCTCAACTAATTCTTGTAACGCAATAATTCCTTGTGAACGACTACCTTCCGGACAAATGCGTTTTTCCAGTGCATTGAATTTATTCTTATCAAGTTGAACACAAGGAATTTTATGCTTTCTTGCATTTGCGATAATTGAAAATATTTCTTTACTTTGAATATTGTATAAAACATAAATTTTGCTGATTTTTTCAGGTTGCGACCTCAAAGCCTCACGAATAGAATTTTTCCCGTAAATATAACCTAATTCATCACTCATTTTTAATCTCATTCGTCATATGAAAAAAATAAAATTAATAATATTTTATTGAATTTGTAACAATAAAAATGGAGAAAAGTTTATGCAAATTGAAACATTTCCTAATCCAAGCATAGGTCGCCATTATGAAATTACTCACGTTAATCACGAATTTACTTCTGTTTGTCCCAAAACAGGTTTGCCTGATTTCGGCACAATCACTATTACCTACATTCCGGATGAATTATGCTTGGAACTTAAATCACTGAAATACTATTTTTTGGAGTTTAGAAATAAAGGTATTTATTACGAAGCAGTAACCAACCAAATATTAGATGATTTAGTCGCCGCCTGCAAACCACTCGAAATGAGTGTCATCAGCCAGTGGGGAGTTCGCGGTGGAATGACAAGCACCATTGTTGCTACTTACAAAAGGGATTAATATGCGTATTGCAAAGGAATTTGTCTGGGAGATGAGCCACCGTCTTCCTTATCACGAAGGAAATTGCAAAAATATTCACGGACATTCCTACAAAATGGAACTGTCCTTAGAAGGTGAACCAAACGAAAATGGTATGTTAATCGATTTTTACCACATCGAGCGGATAGTCCGACCTGTTATTGAACAGCTCGACCATTCATTTATTGTCGATAAGCAAGATAAAGTGATGATAGATTTCCTCGCCAATAATAATTTCCGCCATTTCGTAATTGATAACTTCACTACTTGCGAAAACATTTCCAAATTCTTGGCAGAGCATTTTAAGCAGGAATTCAGAAAATTTCCAAATATTAAAAAAATTGGAATTAAAGTATTCGAAACTGTTGATGCTTTTGCAGAAATAGAAGCCTATTTGTAAGCGCTTGGATATAATTTTTGAGCACAATCTGGACATATTCCGTGGCTGAATTCAGCCTCGGAATGTTCGTCTATATACTGTTCCATATTCGACCAATTTCCATTCTCATCTCGAATTCTTTTGCACGAAGCACAAATTGGCAATAGCCCGCTCAGCACTTTTATTTCGCTTTTTGCACTTTGCAAAAGTGAAATGAGTTGCTCCCGCTCTTCTTCCACTTGCTTTTTTAACGTAACATCTTCGAGAATAATATCAATATATTGAATATCACCTTTATCATTTGTTATTGTCCAGGCAGTTTCTCGACCAAAAAACAAAGCCCCGTCTTTTCTAAACCATTCGCTTTCATATCCATTTATCTTTTTTTCTCTTTTTAATATTTCTAAGAAATTTTGGCGATTTTCATCTACTTCCAGTACTTCTTCGATTTTTTTATTCAAGAGCTCTTGCTCCGAAATTTTGAGCATTTCGAAAAATTTAGGATTGCCCATTATTAGCCGACCGTCATTTGAAAGGCGGTAGAACCCCATAGTAGCGTTATTGTATATACTTCTGAAACGTTCTTCGCTTTCCTTCAGAGCAAGTTCGGTCAATTTTCTTTTAGTTATATCCCAAATATATGCTTTTGTTCCTATGACTATTTGCTGCTGCATTATTACAGATACATCAGCTTCGACAAATAATATTTTCTTTTCTTTTGTAATTAGCCGAAATTCATATCTCTCATATGGATTGTTACCCAAAATTCTATTTTGATGTTTTCCTAAAACTAAAGGCAGATCTTTTTCATAAATAATATCTTTAAGATTCATTTTAATCATTTCACCTGCTGTATATCCTGTCATAACACAGAGTTGCTCGTTGAAATATTTGATATTCCCATCTGCATCATCAACTAATATCCCTATATTCGCTTTTTCCACAAGTTCCCGATATTGCTCTTCGGATTTACGTAGTGTTCTTTCTGCATTATATTTTTCCTGAATCTCAACTTCAAGTCGTTCGACGTATAATTTTAATTCTTCATTAGTTTTAAGCAAATCTTCTTCTATCTTCTTTCTGTTAAGAACCTCGTTTTGATACTGGTGTGTTGTTCTGATGAGTTTGCTTATGAAAAAAGATAGTAAGTATGTTAATAGAAAGCCAATTAATAACTTAAGTAACGAAAAATCATTGCTATTCGACCACAACAAAATATAAATTATAGTGAACAATGCAGAAAACGATATTGAAGATATTGTCCATACAGCGTTAAGTAAAAATGCCGAAAAAAATGCTGGCAAAACTATTAGAAAAGCAATGGATTGTCCTATCTTTCCATAAAAACAAATTAACAGAATAGCATAAATTAATTGAAAAAAAATAACACATAAAAATTTTTGCTTGGTTGATATTTGGTCAGCTATTTTGAGAATATTTTCGAAATTTATTAGTCTCATTAATTTCGATTAATATTTTTGAAAAAAACAATTCAAAATATACAAATATTATTGATATTTTATTATTTATTTTTGTAAAAATACGAATGTTAAAAAATTTTAATTTAAAATATTATGAGCGATGAAAAATTAAAATATGAAGTAAAAGATTATTGGAACAATGAAACTTGTGGCTCTTGGAGCAGCAATAAAGAAAAATTCACTAAGGATTATTTCGAAGAAATTGAAGAATTTCGCTATAAAATACAACCTGAAATATTTTCATTTGCTGAATTTACTCGCTGGTATGGCAAAAATGTGCTCGAAGTTGGAGTCGGCGCTGGCACAGATTTTCTCCAGTGGGCGAGAGCCGGTGCGAAAATTTTCGGCGTTGATTTAACCGAACAAGCTTGCGAACACGTCCAGCATAGATTAAATATTTATGGTTTTCAAGCCGAAAGTATTCAGGTTGCCGATTGCGAAAAACTTCCATTCAAGGATAACCTCTTCGATTTGGTATGGAGTTGGGGCGTTATTCACCATACTCCAGATACAGAAGCGGCACTTAAAGAAATTGTTCGTGTGCTCGCACCCGGTGGAACGGCTAAAATTATGATATATCATAGGCATAGCATACTTTCTTATCTATTCTGGGTTAAGCACGCTCTACTCAAATTTAAACCTTGGCTTTCACTTTCCAACGTTTTGTGGAATAAAATGGAAAGTCCAGGAACGAAAGCTTACACACGAAAAGAAGCCTTAGAAATGTTGCAAAAACTTCCAGTCGAGAATATTTCGATAAAAACTGTCTTAACTTATTACGATAAACTTGAACGTTTTAGTCCTGCAATGCAATGGATTGCCCGTAAATTAGCTACTATACTCGGGGGAGACAAAGCAGGTTGGTTTATGCTCATTCAATTCAACAAGAAAAAATGATTTCGTCAAAAACAAATCTGCCATTCGACTTTATTCGTGATTTAAAAGGATTTCTCAGCTATATTTCCTTAGAGAAAGGTTTATCCGAAAATACCTGCTCATCTTACGAGAACGATATTAAAACTTATGCTGAATTTTTGCTTTCACAAAATATCAGCACTTTTACTGAAAGCAACGAAAAGCTGGTTAGTCAATTTATTGAAGTTCTCTCAGAAATTGGACTTGCTGCTTCATCAAAAAGCAGGTATTTATCCTCAATTCGTGCTTTGCACAAATATCTCGTCTCAATCGGAAAATCAACAACCGATTTTACAGATCTAATCGAACTTCCAAAAATCCGTCGTGCTTTGCCTGAAGTTTTATCTTTTGCAGAAATTAATGCTATGATTGAAGCCGCGGATACCTCAAATTCAGCAGGTCTTCGCGATAGGGCAATTATGGAAGTGCTGTATGCTTGTGGATTGAGAGTGTCAGAACTTATTAATCTCGAATTAAATCAGATTATTTTTGATGCTGAGATTGTGCGTGTTTTTGGGAAAGGTTCTAAAGAGAGAATTGTTCCAATTGGCTCAATTGCACTAAATTGGCTAAACTTATATATGAACAACGTTAGAAGTCAATTCTACCGCACCGGCATTTCTGGAAATATAGTTTTTCTTAACCAAAAGGGTGGAAAATTTTCACGTATGGGTATTTGGAAATTACTTAGAAATTATGCAAAAATTGCTGGAATAGAAAAAGATGTTCATCCTCATATGTTCAGGCATTCCTTCGCTACTCATTTGATTGAAGGTGGAGCAGATTTGCGGGCTGTTCAGGAAATGCTTGGGCATTCAGACATTTCAACTACTCAAATTTATACTCATTTAGATAGAGATTATCTTCGTGAAGTGTATCACTCATTTCATCCTCGTTCATAATACAATTACAAAAAAAATATTTTTTGTTAAAATATTAACAATGTTTTGTTAAATTTTACGTAATTAATTTTAGATGTTCTTTTAAATACTCTCATTAAGAGAGATGTGTTAAACGAATTTTTAGCGAGGTTGCTATGCAAACTAAAGTAACGTTCCGCCACTTCAAAGGAAATCATCCTCAATTGCACGATGAAGCTATCGAACTTTCGAAAAGTTTCGAGAAATACCACGACGGAATTATCTCATCTAATGTGGTGTTCGTCAATGATACACTTAAAACAGTCGAATTTACGGTCCATTTGCAAGGCACGACACTTAAAGCAACTGAAAGCAGTGATGATTTTCACAAAAGCTTACATTCAGCAAGCGAAAAAATTATTCGTCAGATTCGCAAATACAAAACTAAGCATTTCGAATCAAGAATTAATAAAAACACACCTGAATTAGTTATCAGATAATCTTCATCATACAAAAAGCCCCGCTCGAGAGCGGGGCTTTTGCTTTATCTAGCGTCAAACAATTATTTATTATTGTCAAGCAATGATTCTGTTATTGATTCAGGCAATAAATCTGCAATAGAAAATCCACCTTCTGATTTTTCAGTTTGCACTTCTTTTGCAGGTCTTCTTTCTTTTGGCTTTGGTTTATGTTCAACTGATATTGCAGTGTTGAAATACTCTGGATTTGGCTCTAAAATCATAGATTCTTCTTCAACAGACACATCGCTGATAAGTATTTCAATTGCTTGCCCTACTTTGAATGGAATCTTATTCCCTCGCAATAAGTT
>JAOAGZ010000043.1 GCA_026415495.1 Eximiradius proteiniborus
GCAATGAATTGCTTCCTTTTTTTTCGTTTAGTTAATAAAAAATGCTAATTTTGTAAGCAGTGTAATTACAAATAATTCTGATAATGAAACTCCTCTACCTGATGTATAGATTTCCTTACCCGCTTGATAAAGGCGACAAATTAAGAGCGTTTCATTTTATTAAGCACTTATCCAAATATCACGAAATAAATTTATTATCGATTATTGATGAAAAGATAGACGATAAGTCCAGAGACATTCTCAAAATGTATGTTAATAATATTGTTGAAATAAAATTTTCAAAATTAAAGCTTGTCAAAAATTTACTTTTGAACTTATTCAACGGTAAACCTTTCCAAAATGCTTTTGTGTATGATAAATCGATAAAAAAGCAAGTGGAAAGAATTATTAAAAATGAAAAATATGACTATGCAATTTGTTTGATGGTTAGACCAGCAGATTACCTGAAAGGAATAAGAATCAGGAAAATGCTGGACTATCAGGATGCTTTGTCCATAGGATTTGAAAGAAGAAGCAAGAAAAACAAGTTGTTTGGACGGTTTTTCTATCAGCAAGAAGCAAATCGATTGAGTAATTATGAAGTTGAGATTTTTGATGAATTCGACGATAAGATAATAATTACGGAAGAAGATAGAAAACATATTAATCGTGATGATAGAGCAAAAATAGTCGTTGTTCCAAATGGAATAGATTTAGATTTTTTTATGCCCCTTAAAAATTTTGAAAGAAAATTCGATTTATTATTTGTTGGCAATATGCAATACGAACCTAACGTACTATGTGTAAAATATATTGTGAATGAAATATTACCAATAATACAGAAAGCAAAGCCTGATGCTACTATAATGATAGCTGGTGCTGACCCCAAAAATGAAGTATTAGCACTTAAAAGAAAAAATGTAGTAATTACAGGAAGATTAGACGATATAAGAGAGGCTTATTCGCAAGGGAAAGTATTTCTTGCCCCTATGCAAACAGGCACAGGATTGCAAAATAAGCTTTTAGAAGCAATGGCGATGCGATTGCCAGTAGTAACATCAGAATTGTGTAATAAAGCGATTCAAGCAAAGGACAATTTTGAAATTTTAATTGGTAGAAACCCAGAAGAATATGCACAACATTGTATTAATCTATTGAATAACAGTACTTTTAGGAATACAATTTCAGAGAATGCATACAACTTTGTTAAGACAAATTATTCTTGGGAAAAAAACGTCAGAATATTAAATAGCATAATTGATAATTCTGCTAAAAACTGATATATTGGAACGACAAAATGAAAGAAAAAGGTAAGATATTGTTGATAGACGACCAAGAGCCGTTTTATAAGCTGATTAAACGTTATTTTCTTCATACGGAATACACAATTGATTACCTACCCGGACCTGATAATCTGGATGATATTCTTACTGAGAACAATTATGACTTGCTAATTTTAGATGTTCTTTTGCCAAATATTTCGGGATACGATATATGCAAAAGTGTTCGTAAAAAATATGATATGTTTGAATTGCCGATATTATTTTTGTCAGCAAAAGATAATAGTGAAAACGTTGCTTTCGGTTTTGTATGCGGTGGGAATGATTATGTAACGAAACCATTTGAGCCAAGTGAATTAATCGCGAGGGTGCAAACACTTGTTCGGTTAAAAAAATTATACAAGGCAAACAGATTATTAAATCAAGAGTTAGAGGAAAGAAACAGATTTTTGCAGATGAACATTCACGACTTGAAGTCGCCGCTGATGACTATAATGGTTCTGGCTGGTCTTGTTCAAAAAGATTTTGATGCACAACACGAGAATTATTCAAACTTGGATATTATAGTTAAAACTTCCCAACAAATGCTGAAAATTGTAAATGAAATACTTGATTTTAACAAGTTATGGAATAATTAGGTCGATTGAAAATGTGAGATTGCAAATTTTGATGATATACTTGCACAAGTATTGGATGTTCAAAAACCATTAGCAGAAAATAAAAAACAAAGCATAATAGTAAAAAAAGAAGTTACAGAACCATTAAAACTTAAAGTTGATAGCGAAAAAATTGTTCGTGCAGTAAATAATATAATTGGTAATGCTATTAAATACAGCCCTTATGAAAAGCCGATAGAAACAATTGTAAGCAAAAGCAAAGGAGAAAACGGTAATTTCCTACGATTAGAAATTTGCGATAGTGGTCCTGGATTTAAAGAGGATGAAATTGATAAGGTATTTACTTCATTTGGCAGATTTTCTGCACAACCGACAGGAGGTGAAGTTTCAACAGGATTGGGACTAATGATAGCCAAGCAACTGATTGAACTAAATAACGGACAAATCTGGGTAGATAAGAATTACAATAATGGGAGCAAGTTTGTAATTGAACTACCGTTAGTAGAAAACAATAGCATTTGAAATATATTTAATAATAACTATATTCGTATTATTTAGTATAAAATAGTTTTAATTTTAGACGTATTTTAAACAGTCAAAAAGGTAATATTATGAAAACAGTGAAAGCACTTATTAATAAAGTAGTATTTTTTGTCGCAGTAGTAGCAACTTTTACTCTAACTGGTTGCGATGAATCAACAAGTCCAAGCAATATCAATCTTTTTTCAACTTCGGATGAGGTAGCATTAGGGCAACAAATTGATTCTGAAATAGTTGCAAATACCAATGAATATCCAATATTAAAAAATTCACAAGCAACTGCATATCTACAGAACATTATTAATACAATACTCAACTCGCCTGAAATAAAATATAAAAATACGTTTACATATCAAGTGAAAATCATTAATACAAATACAATAAATGCGTTTGCGGTGCCAGGTGGATATGTGTATGTGTATAAGGGATTGATAAAATTTCTCGATAATGAAGCAACTATGGCTGCTGTATTGGCTCACGAGATTGCACACATTGAAAGAAGGCATTCCACTAAACGCTTAACAAAACAATATGGAATAACAATACTTTTGAGTTTGATTCTTGGAAGCAACCCAAGTGTGTTGGAAGAAATAGCAGCAAATTTGCTGACTGGTCTGGCTCTGCTGAAAAACAGCCGAGACGATGAATACGAAGCAGATGAGTATTCGTTTAAATATCTGCTTTCAACAAATTGGTATCCGGGAGGAACAAAACTGTTTTTTGAAAAAATAGGGGCAAATGAGCAAGGCGGAAAACTTGAAGAATTACTATCAACGCACCCTTTGCCACAAGAAAGAATAAAAAAAGTAGATAATTTATTAATCAAGCATGGTATTGGGCAACCCACAGAAAGTAATTTATATACACAAAGATATTTGAGTTTCAAGAATAGTATTCAGGATTAATTTATGGCAGCATATCAAAAGCTAATTGAATTGATAAAAAGCAAAAAGACATTGCTATGTGTTGGGTTAGACACAGATTTAGACAAAGTACCAGAAGTTTTCCCAAAAAATTCGAGTGGAATTGTTGAATTCAACAAAGAAATAATTGAAGCCACAAAGGATTTAGCGATAGCATATAAAATCAATTTTGCATTTTACGAACAATATGGTGTCGCAGGATATAAAGCTTTATATGATACTTTTAAGGCAATACCGCCTTCTCATTTTGTAATAGCCGACGCAAAAAGAGGCGATATTGGGAATACATCTATGGCATATGCAAAAAGCATTTTTGACTACTTCAATGCAGATTCAATTACAGTCAATCCATATATGGGATATGATTCACTATCACCATTTTTTAATTATAAGGACAAGATTATTTTTATTTTAGCTCTTACCTCGAACCAAGGAGCATTCGATTATCAAAAGAAAAAAATTAACAATCAAGATCTCTATAAATTAGTAATCACCAAGACATCTGTGAGCTATAATTTTGAGCAAACAGGATATGTTGTTGGAGCGACCCATCCTGACGAAATCGTAGAAGTCAGGAAATTAGTTCCTCTGCATTTGCTTCTAATTCCAGGCATTGGTGCACAGGGCGGTGATATAGATAGCGTTCTGAAAGCAAACGGTAATTCACCAGCAATAGTAAATGTATCGAGAGCGATAATTTATCCGGATGGTAATGGCGAATATTTTGCACGTGTCAGAAACAAAGCTGAATATTATTCAAAAGCACTCAAATTTTCTTAGAGTATTAACGGAAATGAAGAGAACAATAAAAATAGTAGTTTTAGGATTATTAGTAATCTCGTTAAATCTATTCAGTCAAAAAGTTGACCCACAACACAAAGTTAAAATCGGAGATGAAGCACCTAATTTCACTTTGAGGTTTTTAGACGGGACAACCAAGCAGCTACGAGAATTGCGTGGAAATGTGATTATGTTACAATTCACTGCAAGCTGGTGTAGTGTATGCTTAAAGGAAATGCCCTATATTGAAGAAGAAATATGGAAAGTGCATAAAGAAAATCCTAATTTCAAACTTTTTGGAATTGATTTCAAAGAAGACAAGGAAACAATTGAGAAATTTATTCAAAAGACAAAGGTTAGTTATCCAATATTATTAGATGAAGAAGGTAAGATTTTTGAATTATACGCAGAGAAAGGAGCGGGAGTTACTCGCAATGTAATCATAGATAAGCAAGGTAAAGTGAGATTTCTCACACGACTGTTTGTTCGTGAGGAATTCGATGCAATGAAGAAAAAGATAAATGAACTTCTGAACGAATAACATTTCTATGCCAAAATTCGTTATTTTTTCACTATTTTTATTAGTCTATTTTTTTATTTTCATAAACTTGAGGTTTTTATGAAAAAATTACTTTTAGTTTTGTTTTTGATATTTGGAATAGCAACAATGATAACTTCATGTGGCCAAAACACTGAAAATACTATTGAAAAAAGCAAAATTTCCGAACAGAAAATTGAGCAAGTCAAAAAAAGTTTGCTTGAAAAATATGGTGAAGCGCAGAAAGAAAGAATTGAACGCGGCGTAAACGTTGTAGCAAAACTATGGAACGGAAGTGAAAGTGAATTTGAAAAATTCTGTTTGGACAATTTCGTGGGGGACGAGAATCAATTAGAAGCTGTTTTTAATAGTTTCTTGAAGCACTGGGAAACCTTATTAGGCAACTTCAATAGAATTTCACTTGATTTGAAGAAACCTGTGCATATTGATGAAGGAGAAGTAACACCTCTCGATTTAATGATTTCCGGATATGAACCTTCTGCACATTTAACAGCTGACTTTTTCGAAAACAAGATAGCATATTATATTGCTCTTAACTTCCCATATTATAGTTTAAAAGAGAAAAATGAACTTGGGAAAAACTGGACACGCAAACAATGGGCTTATGCGAGAATGGGAGATTTGTTTACTGCAAACATTCCTGCCAATCTGCTGCTTAAATCTTCTGAGGCAATGGCAAACGCTGATAATTATATTAGCAATTATAATATTATGGCTGGCTATCTTGTTGATGACAACATGAATACATATTTCCCAGAAGATATGAAATTAATCAGCCACTGGAATTTGAGAGATGAAATAAAAGCACAATACGGAAAAGAAAATCCATTAAACAAACAGAAAATGATTTACCAAGTGATGTTGAGAATTATCGAACAATCAATACCTCAAGATGTTGTAAATAGCAATAAATATAAATGGAATCCTTTTTCAAATAAAGTGTATCAAGACAATAAAGAAGTCAGTCTGAAAAGCGAGCCAAACACAAGATACTATCATTTACTTCAAAACTTCAAAGCTCTGAAAGAAATTGACAAATACAACCCTCTCTTCCCTACTTACATTAAAGCAAAATTTGAAAAAGAGATGGAAATCCCGCAAGAAGAAGTGGAAAAAATGTTTATTGATTATTGTTCAAGCCCAGTTTTTAAAGAAATTGGCGAAATAATAAAAGAACGTTTGGGACGCTCGCTTGAGCCTTTTGATATTTGGTATGATGGATTTAAATCTCGTTCATTACTAAATCAAGATGAATTAACTAAAATTACTTCGAAAAAATATCCTAACCCCAAAGCATTAGAAGCAGATATTCCAAATATTTTAACAAAACTTGGATTTAAGACTGAGAAAGCAAAAGAAATAGCTTCAAGAATTACTGTTGATCCTTCGCGAGGTGCTGGGCACGCCTGGGGGGCACAGATGCGTGGCGACAAAGCTCATCTACGCACTCGAATTGGTAAAGCTGGAATGGATTATAAAGGTTATAATATTGCTATACACGAATTGGGTCATAACGTTGAACAAACCCTAACGCTTTATGATGTTGATTATTACATTTTAAATGGTGTGCCAAACACTGCTTTCACAGAAGCCTGGGCGTTCACCTTCCAATCAAGAGATCTGCCGTTATTAGGAATAAAAAATACAAATAATGAAAAAGAAATATTGGATGTGCTAGATGCAGCTTGGGCAACCTATGAAATTATGGGCGTATCGCTTGTAGATATGCGGGTTTGGAAATGGTTATATGACAATCCAAATACAAATGAAGAGCAACTTAAACAAAAAGTTATTGAGATTGCCAAAGATGTTTGGAATTCATATTATGCACCAGTATTTGGTATAAAAGACCAGCCTATACTTGCAATTTATTCGCATATGATTGATTATCCATTGTATTTATCTGCATATCCATTAGGTCATCTGATAGAATTTCAGATAGCTGAATATATAAAAGATAAAAATTTAGCAGACGAAATGTATAGAATGTGTGTGCAGGGAAGATTGACACCTGAAATATGGATGAATGGTGCAGTTGGCAATAAATTATCTGCTGAACCATTATTAAAAGCCGCTCAAAATGCAGTAAAACAAATAAAAAACAAAAGTTAAGATAAATAATACATATAAAAAATGCTTGCCTAATTTGTGGCAAGCATTTTTTTTTGAATTTGGAGATATGAATTAATTTTTTAGTGAATCAAAAAATTGTTTACCAAACATTAATTCATATCAATAATTATAATTTCATAATAGGAATAACTTTTTGTTGTATATCACCCACTACTTCAACTTTGCCATCATCTGTAACAAAAACGTCAATTTCTGTTCGGAAGCCAATTTTTTCGTCAGGAATATAAATACCGGGCTCAATTGAGAAACAAGAACCTGGTATTATACGGCGTAAATCTTTTGTTTCGAGATTATCAATATGAGTGCCGTTTCCGTGAACTTCTTCGCCGATATTATGACCTGTTCGATGGATAAAGTATTTGCCATATCCTGCATCTTCAACAACCGCACGGCAAGCTTTGTCCACCTCCCAACCATAGACAGGAGTGCTTGTAGAGAATCGATCTTTAACTAAATTGTATGCAGCATCCCGAGCATTGGCAATAACAGAGAAAATATTTTGAATTTTATCGGGGACTGTTTCGCCGATATAGCCCATCCAAGTAATATCATAATATATACTGCCAGGAACATTGAATTTTGCCCATAAATCAATGAGGACTAAATCTCCAACTTGCATAGAGTAGCTATTTTCAGGTGTTGGTTCAAAATGTGGGTCGGCAGCATGTTCATTAACAGCCACAACAGGACCATCGCCCCAAATTAGATTATTTTCTCGCATCAGATTATGCATAAAGTGCTGAATTTCATATTCCTTGGGCGGGTTCCCAGATTTTATTCTATTGGCAATTTCTTTAAAAGCAGCGTCTTTGATTTGCTGCATAATAATTCCCGCTTTGCTGTGAGATTCAAAATCTTCATCAGAAAGATGAGACTCAAATAAAGAAACAAGATCAGCACTTGAAACTATTTCAACACCGAAGCTACGAATAAGGTCAATTGTTCCGCCATCAACAATTGAAACATAAGGAATAGAGTTCATTGGTGAATATTGCATTGCGACTTTGCGGGCTCCTGTAAGAATTTGCCGCAAATATTCGTGTTGCTGTTCCCAAGGAAGATACACATACTGATCACCCGGGAGATGAGAAAGTTTATAAGTTTCAATGCTGTGAACTAATTTTTTGGGAGTTCCTTCGGCAGGAATATAATAAAACCAACGGCGAGAAGTAAAACGATTTGTATCGATTTTCAAAATTCTATGAGCAATAGCATCACGATTATGAAAATCATAGAAAAGCCATCCATCAATATTTGCTTCCTTCAAAGCGTTTTGAATTGCTTCAATTTGCATCTAATTCTCCTAATTATTCATCAAATACAATTGTTTCTCCATATTGCATTACAACGCACTTTTTGCCAATTTTTTCAACTTTCGATTTAAATTCGTTAGGATCAGCCTTTATTACTGGGAATGTATTGTAGTGCATAGGAATTACTAATTTTGGATCGACAAACTTTGTTGCCTGAACAGCATCATCTATTCCCATTGTAAAATTATCACCAATAGGAACTAAGAAAATATCAATAGGATTGAGTTCTCCGATGAGCTTCATATCGTAAAACAGACCTGTATCACCAGTGTGATAAACTATATTTCCACCAATATTTATTATCACCCCAGCAGGTTCGCCCATATATTGCCCGTCATTTGTGGAAGAACCGTGGTGAGCAATTGTAAATTTCAGGCGACCAAACGGGAAATTATAAGCACCACCAATGTGCATATTATGTGCTTTGCAACCATTTGCTGCACAATAATTAGCCAACTCGTTTACCGCAATAATCAGTGCATCGTGCTTTTTGGCTAAGGACAAAGCATCTCCAAGGTGATCACCGTGAGCGTGAGTAAGAACAATAAAGTTTGGTTTGACACTATCGATTGATATGTTTGCAGTGGGATTTCCTGTGAAAAAAGGATCAATAACAAGCGTATATTGTCCATCTTCCAAAATAAATGTAGAATGACTTACATAAGTGAGTTTTAACATAATAGACCTCCAAAGAAATATCTAAACAGCAATTTTTAGAAGTATTTATAAAAAAAATATTTTACAAGATGTTCATTATTTTTCTAAAATATCAACTAATTTTTCAACAACATAATCAACTTTTTCTCCTATTTCAGAATACAGAGGTAAACATAACACTTGATTAGCAACGGAGTTTGCAATAGGAAGGTTTTCAGGATTTGCAGTTTCAAGTCCTCGATAAGTAGGAATGTTGCTAATTAATGGATAAAAATATCTTCGTGAATAAATATTAAATTCCTTTAATCTTTCATAGACTTCATCCCGTGTTTTTCCACAAATTCCAGAGTTTATTAAGATAGGGAAATATGAGTAACAATGTTCTACATTTTTGAAATCATTAAGAAAAGACACACCGGAAATATTAGTTAATAAATGACGATAACGATTTGTTGCAATCCGACGTTTTTCGATGGCTTCGTGAACATATTTGAGTTGCAACACCCCCAGAGCAGCCTGAAATTCATTCATTTTTGCATTTATTCCGGGCGCAACGATCGTCGTTTCGCCGGCAAAACCAAAGTTTTTCAAATTATCTATACGTTTTTTCATTGCTGGGTCGTGTGAAATAATTGCTCCGCCTTCGAAAGTAGTAAAGACTTTTGTCGCGTGAAAACTTAATATGGAAAGTGAGCCAAAATTGAGGATTGAAGTACCATCAAGTTTCACACCGAAAGCGTGAGCAGCATCATAAATAACATGAAGACCATAATTATCGGCTATAGTTTGAATGGAATAGACATCTGCAGGATTACCATAAACGTGAACAGGCAGAATTGCTGAAGTTTTAGGAGTGATAGCAGCTTCAATTTTATTCGGGTCGATATTGAAAGAATTTGGCTCAATATCAACAAAAACAGGTTTAATATTATTCCACCATAATGAATGGGTTGTTGCAACAAAACTAAAAGGAGTAGTAATGACTTCGCCGCTTATACGCAGAGCTTGCAAAGCTGTAATTAAAGCTAAAGTCCCATTAGAGAAGAGCGAAATATATTTTACTCCAAGAAACCGTGCTAATTCATCTTCGAAAAGTTGATGATATTTGCCGTTGTTTGTAAGCCATTTTTCTTCCCAGATATCTTCCAAAAATGGCATAAACTCGTTTAATGGAGGAAGATATGGTTTTGTTACGTTTATTCTATCATTTTTCATAAATATGCACCTTATGTTTATGAATAATTAAAACAACAAAATTTATTCCAAAAATGAAAAATCTTATTATTTCAATATTGTTTTTTTTATATTTGAATTGTTTATATATATTTTGCTTAGAATTAATATTTCGTGTTGCGATATGAAAAACAACAATAATAATCAAGTTAATCAAGATATTAAGATATTAGTAATCGAGGACGATGATAATCAGCTGATAATAATTCAGGAATCATTAAGGAAATTAGGGTTTGAAGTATATTCCACTATGCTTGGCAAGGAAGGTATTGAGATATACAAGACTTTGGGCAACCCTTTAATTCTCCTTGATTACAATTTGCCGGATATGAACGGCTTTGATGTAATTGATGAACTGCGACAGGAAGGTTATAACGTTGAATTTATTACAATGACTGCTTTTGGAAATGAGCACGTTGCTGTAGAAATGATGAAGCGAGGTGCAAGAGATTATATCGTAAAGGATATGAACTTTTTAGATTTTCTTCCAACTGTTGTTCTGAACACTGTAAACAGAATTCAAGTGGAAAGCAAATTGGAAGAATCCCAAAGGGCTTTAAAGCAAGCTCAAGAAAGATACTATGAGTTATTTGAAAATTCACTTGACGCAATTTTTTATACAAACACAGACGGTGTAATTCAAGGATGCAACAAATCTATGCTGAAATTATTAGGATACGAAAAAGATGAGATTGAGAAAATAAACATAAGAGAGTTATTTGCTAATTATACCGACAGAATGAGTTTTATTAATGAAATTGAGAACAATGGATATGTGAATAATTTTGAAGCTCAATTATTAAATAAAAAAGGTGAAATATTAAGTTGCTTAATTGTTTGTAATTTACGCGTTAATTCTGCAAATAAAAAAATCGGTTACGAAGGTATTATCCACGATATTACAGCAAGGAAAAAAGCCGAAATCAAACTTGCAGAAAGCGAGGCAAAATATAGAAGCTTATTTGAAAGAATACCTTTAGGTCTATATATTACAACACCAGACGGAGTATTCATTGATGGTAATCAAGAATTGCTAAAAATGCTCGGAATATCTACAAAGGAAGAACTGAATAGTATTAATGGAAGAGAATTGTATTTAAATCCGAACGATAGAGATAAATGGTTGCAAACAATCGAAAAAAACAACGTAGTATATTCTGAACTGCAAATGAAAACTCCAAATGGAAAAGTAATTTGGGTGCAAGATAGTGCAAGAGCAGTGCGTGACTTATCCGGGAAGGTATTGTTCTACGAGGGTGTGCTGAAAGATATTACAGAAAAGAAAGAATACGAACAAGAGAGAGAAAAATTAATTGCTGAACTCAAATCATCGAAAGCAAAAATCGAACAGCTTGCAAATGAAATAATGGATTTGAATTATGAATTAATAGTTTCAGCGGAACAACTTAAAAACATAAATCAAAGCAAAGACAAGCTTTTTTCGATAATAGCACACGATTTGAAAAGTCCTTTCACCGGATTTATGGGGCTTACGGAATTAATAAGCCAAGATATTGATGATTTGACAAAAGAAGAAATAGTAATTATGTCTGACGCATTGAATACCTCTGCTAAAAATATATATGAATTGCTTATAAATCTACTTGAATGGTCTAAATTGCAAGGTGGATTATCTGAAATAAATATTGAGCCATTAAATTTAAAAAGAAATGTTGATGTGAATTTGAATTTGGCTTCGCATCAGGCAAGCAGGAAAGGGATTAAGTTAATTAATGAAATTGATGAAAAAATATATGTGTTAGCTGATAAAAATATGCTCCAAACACTTCTGAGAAATCTTATTTCTAATGCAATAAAGTTTACAGACATTGATGGATATGTAAAGCTATATGTAAAAGAAATATTCAGCGATACAGTTACTTTTTGTATTGAAGATAATGGTATAGGAATGGACGAAAATGCAATAAAATCACTTTTCAGGATAGATAAACACTACACAACACTTGGTACGCAAAACGAAAAAGGAACAGGACTTGGTTTGATATTATGCAAAGAATTGCTTGATAAGTCGAACGGAAGAATATCTGTAGAAAGTCAGGTTGGAGTTGGAACCAAATTCTTTATTACCTTGCCAAAATTTGTAAATGAATAAGATGAAGCTAAGTGAAAATGATATAATTGACTTGCTAACTGAAGATGGTGGTAAATTTAGAACAAAAAATCTCGAAGAAGCATACAATTTTTGTAAAAAAGTTGCATTAGGTCATTATGAAAATTTTCCGGTAGCTTCTGTTGCAATTCCTTCTTCGAAAAAAAAGCATTTTTATTCAATATACGCATATTGCAGAATTGCCGATGACCTTGGCGATGTGGTAGGAATAAGAAACAAAGATTTGGGCTTAAAATTACTTGACTATTTAGCTGATTGTGCAAATCAGAAATTCAAACTTAACACTTCTAATCCTTTATTTCTTGCGTTGAGCAATACTGTAAATGAATTAAATCTTCCAGCCGAACCATTTGTAAAACTAACAATTGCATTCAAAAAAGATTTAAACTTTTCTCAGCCAGAAAGCATAGAAGAGTTGCTTGATTATTGCGAGTATTCTGCTAATCCAGTTGGAGAATTAGTTCTTCGACTTTTTGATGAGAATCTCGAGGCTACCAAAGTATATTCTGATTGTGTATGTACTGGTTTGCAACTTGTAAATTTTTTGCAGGACGTGTCGGTAGATATTGAAATAGGAAGAATATATATACCCAAAAGTTTAATCCCGAATATTTCTATTGATAATTTTACAAAAGATGAAAATAAATTTGTTTTGATTAATTCATTGAAAGAATTATATTTACTGACCGATAATTTATTCAAAGAAGGAGAAAAAATATTAAAATTGGTTAATTCGAAAAGACTACGATTTGAGCTTGCTATGATTATTTCAGGTGGAACAATAATTCTTGAAAAAGTTGTTCGTCTTAAAGAAAATATTTTGTTTCATCGTCCAAAGCTAAATAGTAATGATAAAATAAAAATTATTTGGAATGCTATAAAAAGATGGAAATAATAACACCTGAAATATTAGCTAATTATGAAAAAGCAGATGTTCCGAAGAAGGAAAAATCGAGCTTTCTATATTCTTTTTCTATTTTGCCAAAAGACGAGAGAAACGCAATTAATACAATTTATGCTTTTTGTAGTTATATAGATGAAATTGTTGATAGTTCACCGAACAACAATCCCAAAGAAATACAGAAGAAACTGGAAAGACTTAACTGGTGGGAAAATGAAATAGAGAAATTATATAATAATTCAATAACTACTCCGCTGCTTGCTCCATTTATCAGGACTATTGATCGATTTGCTATTCCAAAGCAATATTTTTTAACATTAATTGATGGATGCCGAAGAGATTTATACAAAAAAAGATATGAAACTTTTGAGGAACTTAAAGAGTATTTATATGGTGTAGCAAGTGTAGTTGGACTAATCAGTATTGAAATTTTTGGTTATAAGTATGAAGAAACAAAGAACTATGCAATTAATTTGGGATATGCACTGCAACTTACGAACATATTAAGAGATGTGAAAGTAGATAAAAATAGAGGATATATATATCTGCCTCAAGAAGATTTAAGGCGTTTTAATTATTCAGAAGAAGATTTGTATAACGAAGTTTATAATGAAAACTTTATTGAACTTATGAATTTCGAAGCCATGCGAGCAAGGGAGTATTTTCATCGTGCAAGGCAATTTTTAAGACCTGATGAAAAACCAACAATAGTATCAGCTGAAATAATGGACGCTATTTATTATCGCTTGCTCGAAAAAATTGAACTTAATGAATTTGATGTATTCACCAAAAGAATTAAGGTATCGAATATTCACAAAATAATGACAGCACTAAAACTGTGGTTATCAGTAAAACTCTTTATTCGTAGAATAAAAAAGGGATAATAAGAATATGGAAATAAAGTTTAATGATGAAGAATTAGCAAAAGTTGAGAACTTAAAGCGGAAATATCCGAATCAACAGGCTGCGTTGATGGGAGTTCTATGGCTTGCTCAAAATAAATTCGGTTGGATTTCGAAAGATGTGATGAAATATATTTCTGAATTGCTGGATGTTCCACTTTCAACTGTTGAAGGAGTGGTATCGTTTTATACAATGTATCACAAAAAGCAGCCCGGAAAATATCATGTGCAGGTATGCACAAATGTTTCTTGTATGCTACGAGGCGGACAGGAAATCTATGAACATATTTCAAAAAAGTTAAACCTAAATAATAATGAAACGTCGGGTGATGGAAAATTCTCATTGGAAGAAGTTGAATGTATGGGTGCTTGCGGTGGAGCACCGATGATTGCAATTAATGAAGATTTTTATGAAAATTTAACTATTGAAAAAGTAGATGAAATTCTTGATAGTTTAAAGTAATGAATACAATGCGAACAATAAAATCTTTTTCTTTTTTACTAATGCTTGTAATTGTTTTTGCAAATTTGGTTAATTCATTTCTAAATTTGAATTTAGGTAATTTGTTTTTATTAAACCCTAAGGAAATTGCACATAATTTTCATTTCTGGCAACTTGTAACTTTTCCGTTAGTATTAAAAGACAATTTATTTATCTTTATTCTTGCACCAATATTAATATTTTTGTCCACAAAATTAGAAAACTACCTGAACAAATATCTTTATCCAGTTTTTTTATTGATGGTTACAGTATTAAATGGATTGCTAATCACATTATCGCTGTGGAATAAAAATATTTACATAAGCGGTGGCGAAACTATAGGGTTCTTTATTCTAACACTTGCAACACTGATAATGCCCAAAGACAGACTTTCGAGAAAAAATCCTTTAACAGTATCAACATTTGCAATATTAATCGCAAGTTTGTGGATAATTATCAAGTATGTTGCAAATTCTATAGAATTGTATTACACTTTTCCAATAATGTTTGGTGTATTATCAGGTTTTCTTGTTTATATACCAATCCGGAATATGAGAAAATATATTGAAAAAAGAGAGATTGAGATAAATTCATCAAAGCAAAGACAAGTAAAGATAACTATTCCAGAGCCAGAAGAAATCGTTGCTACAAAAAGAATATCAAATATGAATATTTCTCATATTTACCATAAGTATGAAGAAGATTACTGCGAACTTTCGGAAAATGATGAAGAAAACGAAGAAAAATTAAATAGAATTCTTGACAAAATAAACGAGAAAGGAAAAGAATCGCTTTCGTATTATGAAAAGAAATTTTTGAATGAATATTCCAAAAGAATAAAATGATTGAGCTTCGTCTTGGATTTCTCGCCTCGCATAGTGGCACAAATATGCAAGCAATAATTGATAGTGTAAAATCTGGTTATTTCAAAGCACAATTATGTGCCGTTATTTCTAATAATTCGCAATCTGGTGCTCTGGAAAGAGCTCGCAAAGAAGGAATACCTGCATTTCACATAAGCGAAAAAACTCATCCCGGAAAAGTGAGCGAACAGATTATCGACATTTTTGACAGATATAAGGTTAATACTATAGTATTAGCCGGATATATGAAAAAATTAGAACCATTTGTTATAGAACATTTCAGTGGACGGGTACTTAATATTCATCCTGCATTGTTACCAAAATTTGGTGGTGAAGGAATGTATGGAATTAATGTTCATAAGGCTGTGATTGAAGCAAGAGAAAAAGTTAGTGGTGCAACTGTCCATTTAGTAAATGCAGACTACGATAAAGGCAGAATTCTTATGCAAATGGAAGTAGATGTTTTGCCTAACGATACACCTGAAAGCTTAGCGGAAAGAGTGCTTCATATTGAACACAAATTATATCCAGAAGTCCTAAAAAAAATATCTCTTGGTGATATTATTATTCCATAATTTTTTCTTAAATATTATTATATTATACTTCAGTTCTCGAACTGAATGTATACCTTATGAAAAAAATACCTTTGTACGCTCGCATTTTGATTGGAATGCTTATAGGTGCAATTTTTGGGATTATTGCAGTTTATATCAATACTGGATGGGCTGTTGATGATTGGTTAAAACCATTTGGCATAATTTTTTTGAAACTTCTGAAACTTGTTGCAATGCCGCTTATTTTTGCTTCACTTATCACAGGAATTTCCGGACTATCGGATATCACAAAACTATCGCGGATTGGTTTTAAAACACTTCTCTTCTATATTTTCACAACAATAGTAGCTGTAGCAATCGGTTTGTTGTTCATAACTACATTCAAACCAGGACAATCATTTCCGGAAGAAAAAAGGCTAGAATCGCTAAGCAAGTCTTCACAAGTATTGGAAACTAAAACAAATGTTATTGAAAAAAATAAGTCAGATGGACCATTAAAAATTTATTGTCGATATTGTTCCTGATAATATTGTCGCTTCTGCCTCAAATAATTCAAATATGTTGCAAATAATATTTTTCGCCATATTATTTGGAGTGGCTATTGTAGTTCTGAAAAGTTCAAAGGTAGAAATTATAAAAGATTTTATTTCTGGCTTAAATGAAATAATTCTTAAAATCATTGATTTTATTATGTATTTTGCTCCAATTGGAGTAATGGCATTGATAGCAGGTCTAATAGTCGATTATTCAGGAAATAATCCTTAACAATCAATTCAACTATTTGTTACTTTAGGCTATTATGCTTTGGTGGTCATCTTTGGGCTTATATTTCTTGGTTTTGTTATTTATCCGACATTTTTAAGAATATTTGCTAAAATCCCTTTCAAAATCTTTTATAAAGAAATGTTCCCGGTTCATCTTGTTGCTTTTTCTACCAGTTCTAGCGCAGTGACACTACCTGTTACTATGGAACAGGTGGAGAAAGGCTTAGGAGTTCGGAACAAAATAGCAAGTTTTGTTTTGCCGGTTGGAGTAACAGTAAACATGGATGGGACAAGTCTCTATCAAGCAGTAGCAACAGTGTTTATAGCCCAAGTATTTGGAATTGAGATGACATTCTTTCACCTTTTTACAATACTATTTACAGCAACACTTGCTTCAATTGGCACAGCTGCCGTCCCAGGTGCAGGAGTTGTAATGCTTGTCATTGTATTGAATGCTGTTGGGGTACTGGTTGAAGGATTAGCCTTGATATTAGCGATAGACAGACCTCTATATATGATGAGGACAGTAATCAACGTAACTGGTGATGCTATGATTGCTGTAATTATAGACAGAAATGAAAAATAAATAAAAAGCAAGAGCATTTATGGAGCTCTTGCTTATTTATGAATTGATAATAATCTTGTTAAGATTAAATTCTAATCGTTAAATCTTTCGAATAAATGTTCCATAATTTTCTTAGCTGCATAAGGTATATTTGTTCCAGGGCCAAATATTTCAGCAACACCAGCTTTATATAAGAATTCATAATCTTGCTGCGGAATTACACCACCAGCAATAACAATAATATCTTCGCGACCGTATTTTTTCAATTCTTCAATTAATTGAGGAATTAAAGTTTTATGACCAGCAGCAAGAGAAGAAGCGCCAACAACGTGAACATCATTTTCAACTGCTTGTTTTGCTGTTTCTTGTGGAGTTTGGAAAAGAGGACCGACGTCGACGTCAAATCCCATATCAGCATAGGCAGTAGATACAACTTTAGCACCGCGGTCGTGCCCGTCCTGTCCCATTTTAGCTACTAAAATTCTTGGGCGACGTCCTTCACGACGTTCAAATTCATCAGTCATACGGCGAACTTCTTCAATGGCAGATTTTTCAGCATATTCAGAGCTATAAACGCCAGAAATTGTGCGGGTTGTAGCGACGTGGCGACCACAAACTTTTTCTATAGCGTAAGAAATTTCGCCAAGTGAAGCACGGCGTTTTGCAGCTTCGATTGCAAGCTCGAGCAAGTTGCCATTGCCAGAAGCAGTTGCTTCAGTAATTTTATCTAATATTTCATCAACTTCTGCTTGATTACGATTAGCTTTAAGTTCTTGCAATCTCTTAATTTGCTGTTCACGAACAGCAGAATTATCAATATCAAGGATTTCAATAGGTTCTTCTTTTTCAAGTCTGTATTTATTGACACCAATTATCACTTCACGACCGCTATCAATACGAGCTTGACGACGAGCAGAAGCTTCTTCGATTCTCATTTTAGGAATACCAGATTCGATAGCTTTAGCCATACCACCAAGCGATTCTATTTCTTGAATATGTCCCCAGGCTTTATCCATAAGTTGCTTTGTAAGCATTTCGACATAGTATGAACCGCCCCAAGGATCAATAACATTACAAATACC
>JAOAGZ010000044.1 GCA_026415495.1 Eximiradius proteiniborus
AGCAGTAACTGAGAGCAAGCCCTGAGTTCCCAAACCTGATGAAATATCCAATTGAGCAGGTGTGTATGCACTTGACGAGCCGACAGTAAATAATACATTTTGAGAACCATTATTTATCCAGCGGCGGAGTTCACCATTGACGTGCCCTTGACTAAATCTTTGGATAGTAGCCAGATCGACAGTTGAGGTGCCCACCTGCACATATCTGTTATTTGTATTAACAATTGCAGTATTTCCAATAGAAAACTCAAGAGTGTTTCGAATAATTAAATTTGAATTTTGATAGTTGGGATCGGTTGAAAGATCTACCGAGCCACCATTCGACTTGCTAATAGCTAAATCAAAGAATGGTTCGTTATTGCTACGTTTTATTTTCACAGTCTGAATTTGCTTGGTTGGAGGATTAGATAAACTACTGCCCACGAAAGCAAATCTGCGGGTACCAATATTACCTGTTAGGAACCGCCCATCAATAGTTAAATCACCACCTAAATTCAAAGTGTTTCCATTAAGGTTGAATACTGCACTATCTCGAATGGTCAAATCGTTTCTAACAGAGATAATCGGGCTTCCGAGCAAGAGTTCCTTGCCGTAAGTATTGGCAACATCCAAATTCCAGAACGGAACAGAAGAAATCACATCAAAATTCAGGGTATTCGTAAGCAAAGAATCCGGATGCCCAATCTGGACAGTTCCACCGGTTACTGTATTTACAGTAGTATTAACAAAATAGTCGGGGTCTTTTTCACCTGTTGCACTTGTATCCATTGTTCGCAACACAAGAACTCGTCCACCCGTCATAGAAAATTTGGAGTTGGCTTCGCCAAAATCAAATGCAGCACGACGTTGGGAAGGATCTGTCGTAGCACCTTTGATCATTACACGAATTTCTGCATTATCTTTTATACGGAAATCAACTGCTGAAGTCAGGAAGCGACGTCGCATTGCCCCGGCTATATTCAGCTTGCTGTTTCCTGCAAAATCTATAATAGTTACACTCTCATACTGAAAATGTTCATCTTTCTGGTTACCAATGTTCATCGTACCGTTGAGAAGCCATACGGAAGCATTTTGCCCGCAAATTAGTCCGTCGCTGTAAGTTACACTGCCATCACGAACAACAAGCCCGACTAAATCGCCGAGAAAGACGTCCCCGTCCCCGTCCGTTGAAAGAGTAATGTTGGCAGGATTGTCGTGATAATACATTCCCGCATCTAAAATAAAATCTACACTTGGTTGCGAAAGCACTGCACTTGTGAATGCATTCGAAAATGATTGCGATTCGTTATGCAAGTTATAAATTGAATCTGCTTTGAATACTCTAACCGTTCCAATTGAGTGATAAACGCCCTCACCTTTGATAAATGAATGCTTGTTTCCCTGAAATACTAATCTCAGATTAACAGAATCGTTCGAGAAAACTCTCACTCCACCACTTGCACCCGTTCCATCATTACGGAATGTCCCGTCAATATAGAGAGTGTCAACGCTCCGGACAGGCGGACCCATTACTTTTTTCAGACTACCATTCGGACCAACGTGTAATGTATTGTTAACCCTGAGCGATTTATTAAAGGACTGCCCGAAAAAGAGTTCAGCAATACTACTTGAAGAATTGATATTTATACTATCTAATGCAAAGCGCGGAGTTCTGTCCAAAGTAATCTGGTGGTTACTGCCAATAATAACAGTATCACCTTCGAAGAAGCCGGGAGTATTTAATGCAACTACACTGCTGGAATGTGGATTGCCACTATTATAATCATTTGTCCACGAAAATGGGTTGCTCCAGATGCCATATTGCCTGCTCCAATAAAGCCTTGGACGTTCGAACGAGGAAGTTTCGCCAGCAGTCCAATCGTGATTAGGCAAAGTTTGAGCATTGTCAATAATAATAAACTTATTGGTGGTATCGATTTGAAGATTGGATGCATTAAAAATAGCAAATCCCCAGCCCGGGTCTTTTGGTTCGACGTCGGCGCGACGATAAAGCAATGGGCGATAGTTAAGAATATTTCCAACGCGTTCAGCATCATTATATTTAAATCTAAGCGAGGAAGTTCCACTACCCAATTGAATATTGCTTGTGTTGAAACTCCAATATTTCCTAAACATATTAGGATTTGCTGATGGAGCTTGCGGATGCGGATAATTGCTTCTTAAAGCAATTTCCAAATAATTGTTCGCAGTATATGTCTGATTAGTAAGAGTTACGCGGGCTTCACTGTACCGAACAGGGCGTAAACCTAATGAATCTTCTCCGATTGGGAAAGTAAAAGTATAGGTTTGGTTTGTCGAAACCGGATAAGATTTTCTTACTCGCGCAGTATTAGGTCCACCGCTTACTTTGAAAAGCCTTGTTGGTCCGAATAATTGCAAACTATCAATAACAGTAGTGGCTCCGAAAGTTGTGATTGTATTATCGTTCAGAGCAAATATAGTGTTTGTCCGGAACTGAACAGAATCGCTGAACTGAATATTCACAGATGAAGATATATTGCCATTAGGCTTATCAATTCTTACTGTTGATGGAAAAACTGTTAAGACAGCAGAACCTCGAATTCGCTGATTAAGAGTATCAGTAAAATAAATACGACGGTTAGATGGATTTGTCTGGTTATGAAAACCTACATCGCCCGAATAATTGACTATATCCCCACGAATGAAAATTTCCCTTGCACCATCGCGGTTGCGGAAGCGTCCGTTTCTGATGACTACGCTATCTCTTATTGTCAGTGGGGCACTGTTTGTTAAATCGACATACCTATCAGCAGCCGATCTGTTGTAATTAATTTCAAGCGAGGCAACAGTAGTAGGAAGTCCCGAACCAGTTTGCTGAACTACATTTGTTGAAGTACCAATATAAGCAAAATTATTCACTCCGAGATCGTTCCAATCGAAATTTATAATAGAGCTTGACGTCATTTGTCTAATATTTCCCGTTGTGGTCGAATTTTGAACAATACCACTTGCCGAGCCAATAAACAATTTGCCGCCATTTTTCATTACAAACTGGTCTGCGCGAATGTAGCTTTCGCCAGGCATCACAAGTTTGCCAACACCATTGGCAGATTTCTCGAGCAACACATAACGCAAATCAACATTCGGCAAATCGAAATATACAGAATCGCCATCGCCAATCACGGCATAATCACGATAAGATGAATTATTAAAGCGTGGGTAATCATTAACACTGTTTGTCGTCAATACATATCCTTGCTCGGTATTTTCGTACAAAACTGTAGCATAAGACCATGTATTGGGATTAGACCAATTCCCCGAATTACGTGAATAGAAAATACGTTCGGGGACTGAGGAAGGATCTTCACCGATCATAAGAACTATTGCAGGAGCAGAAGAGAATTGAGAAGTAACATTGAAAATATTGTTACCACCTAAAGAAGGATAGTTTGCATCACAGGTTAGTTCCGTTGTTTGATTTAATCTTGTTTGTATATTTGCAGAACGTGTCCACGTATCGTTTGTAAGTAAACGAAAAACTCTATAATTCAACGGATTTATACCACCACGAGGTTCATCCTGAGTAAAGAACATTCTAACGGTCAAAGCACGATTTCCCTGCACATATTGAGGATTCATACCAACCGGTAGCGTTATTTCATAATACCTTTGAATATTTGTATTTGGATTGATGCTAATTGGATTAAATTTAGGATGATTTCCATCAACAGCAATAATTTCTATCAGTCCAGCAACCTGTCCGGTTGTTGTACCCAATTCCTGTCGATTAACAATCAATGGAGCATATTTTGTTTGTGTTCCTATAGGGAAATATCTGGGGTTTTCATTTATATTCATATATCTTATTAATCTACCAATAACCCATCCATATTGAGGATTTGGCATAGTTGTATCATTACCCGTGGTTGCATAAACATCGTATCTACCTAATGCATAAGTCCCACCTAAAGAATCGTAAACAACAAGTCTCTTATTATTATTAAAAACATTAAAATTAGCTCTGTTAGGTATTTTAAACCAGAAAATCGGGACTGTAATATTAAACTGCGATATAACCACACCAGATGGTTTATTCATACTAATTCTGTTAAATACAAGTGGTTGCAGTTGATCTTTATATGTGCCTTTAATATATTGAGTGCCCGGTCCATTAAATACTACAACACCTTCCCACTGGGTAGTGTCTGCATTATTATGCAAATGAGGGTTATCACCTAAATAAGTTATTCTTCTATTCCCCGGATTAAAACTTGCACCACTATCTATTACAAAATTACCGCCTACTTTAGTAATCGCATTTGATAAATTTGTTGTCCCCCGCTGGAAATACAGACTATCAGTAATATATAATATTACCGGCGTTGTCCCTGTTAGTGTTAATGTTCCTGATGGTTTATTTACTCTGAAAGTTCTCATAGTAAGCGGCATACCATTGCCTGTTGCCTGATTTCCAGTGCCAGCGTAAATAAAATGCCCTCTATTATGATTATTGAAGTTGTATTGACGAGTAGCTGTCCGGATGCAACCTGTGGTTCCTGAGGCTGTAATTCCTTCTGCGTGCCTGATTGTCAGCGCACCTGCACTATCGAGGCGGAAAGTACCGGCACCTGTAAGAAGAACCGAGCCATCAGCAAATTCAAGATTGCCTCCGGCAAAGCCAGCACCTCCGGTTTCTACAATAACGCTTCTGCCGGCATCGACGTTGTGATTAACGTTAAGAACTACTGTTTTCCCATTGCCAATGCGAATATTGTCGCGCGATTCGGGGGCACGCGTAGATGGTTCTGTGCTTGTATAACTTGCAGTAGACCAAGTCGAAGGAGAATTCCAGTTTCCATTGGCAATTGAGTAGAAAGTGAAAACACGCGGCTCACCTATTATGAAGTAGTGAGAAGAATTATTGTCCAAATCACTATTGTTAATCATCACGGTCGAGAGCGGATTGCGGGCACCAAGTCCTACCCGCGTCCAGCGTCCGGTGTTTATAGTAGTATCGCGGTGGAAAATTTCAAAATTAAGCGGATTCCCGCGTCCGGTTGTGTCCGCTGGAGTAAAGAAAAATTCAGCGTCGTAGGTTCGTGTAGAAGCAAGAGTAAATCTATTCTGTGTAGTTGTATCTGCGTGAAGCACCCATACTTTGCGGACATTTCGGGTAGTGTCCAGTTCAGGACCATTTGGTAATTGAGTTTGAATAACTGTACGAGTAATATTCGGTGCAGCAGTATCAACAAGCACGTAAGCATCAAGATAGCCGGCGGCTCCTCCCCAACCGTTGATTGATAAGTTCATCGGTGCATAATGACTACCTAATCCAATCGGGAATAATTTGGAAACGGAATTTTCACCAAAAGGCAAACGAAGCCGCCCATCTATATGTCCGGGATTGGATCCGGGACGAGTAATTGTGCCATCTACCACTATTGGTTTGTTTGGAACGGAAGTTGAACTGCGTCCGGAAATATTTCCCTGAATAAGCGTTAAGTTATTTGTTACCTTAATGAGTGAATCTCCGTCTAATAACAAATTGCCGGAAGTTTTATTAACAGTCAGATTATAAAAAGTGCCTTTGCCATTATTGATAAGCGTTTGATTGCCAACACCGTTGAAATATACACGTCCATTTTGAGCAGAAAAAGTTCCTGAATTGGTAAAATTACCACGAATTGCAAGAGCAGTGCTGTTCAAATCTCTAAAAGTAGCGGGGTCGATTGTCAAATTGCCATTAATTGTTATACTATCGAGATAATTGACAACACCATTTATAGCAGTGCCCATAATTCTAACATTATTGAAAACAACGCCATTCGAGAGAATACTTGTTACTTTTCCATCAGCTTCGAATGTTACAAGCCCGTTTCCGGCGTCGAATTGACCTCCGGGCTGAGTAACCCACGAATGGAGCAATTTAATATGCTGGTCGTTAGCTACAAGACGTCCGGAAATCAGATTAATATTGTTGCGAACAAGCATAAAATTATTCGAAGGGTTGGCATCATTGGGCGGCATTACAATTTTGTCGCCCGAGCCGGCAATATTCAAGTTGTGGAATTTTAATCTATAAACTAAATCTGCCGGAGTAGGATAACCAGTATTAATATGTTGGTTCCCATTTCCGTTGAATACAACGGTTGAGCCTGTAACTATAAATCTATCAGCAATAGGTGTGGGATGAAAAGAAAGAGCAGAAATATCGAGTTCACCACCAATACGGATTTCCCCTGTTGGGTCAAATGTAATATAGGTATTGGCAGCGCGATTGCCGGTTATTCTGATGTTATGGTATTGAGTAACTGCAGGCTCGCCGGGCGACGGACTGCCACTGCTTGGCAGACGGAACGAACCGGAACCGTCGAACACGAGAGTGCCGGCAGTAAATACAGCGTTTTTGTATTTAGTTGGATAAGTTTGCATTACAAGATAGCCGCCACGCATAATAATCTGGCGAACTGTTGTATCGGCTGTTTCGCCATTAGCAGAAAAGTTGCCATTTTTGAAGAGATGGAAAGTCCCTTCATTAACCACTAATGAATCTTTTATCAAAATTGATTTTGTAAGCGAAACAGTGTCTGTAGGATTTGTTTTATTTATTATTAGGCTTCTAACAATATCAGGTAGCCCATCGCCTGTAATCTGATTGTGGTTGCCGAAATATTCATAAATTGCATTCTGCGAGTAAGATCTATTTCGGGTGCGGACGTTCCCGGCATTTGCATTCTGAGTGATACCTTCAGGGCTCGAGATGTTTAACTTTCCACCATCCTCGACAAAGAGAGAATCGCCTTGCACAAAAGCATTAAAAACAGGAAAAGATAATTGCCCGCTCGATTGCACTTTTATTATTTTAACTTCTGCGGTTACAGACGATACTGAAACATTGCGACCATTCCCGATAAACACTTTGTCGTTAATTGTCGAGGGATAGCTTCCGGCAGGAGTACCGAAAAACCCTTGCTTGGACCAGGTATTTGGATCGTTCCAGTCGCCGTCGGCACGACTGTAATAAAATGTGCTGATTGTTTCTTCCTGCCCGGCTGTCCATTCGCCATCAAGCAAGAGATATGAACCGCTTACAGTATCTTTTCTGTTTACTTCGTCAATATAAAATCTGTTATTTACAGGTTCAATACCATAGCCGGCACCGGGATTAATGTAATAAGTTCCGTTCGGACCGTCGTATGGACGGTAGAACAGAGTTAATAAATATTGGTTTTCTACACCTTGTATTTCATTGTCGTTGTAATTAAATCTTAAGCTATAACCACCGGGCTGAACAAAAATATTTGCAAAGTCTGTTTTCCAGTATTTTCGCAATGAAACGCCCTGCACTTCCACTTTTGGATGTTCTGCTGCAATGCAGCGAACCGATAAGTGTGCGTTCGCACCAGCTGTCATCTCTCCCGCAGCAAAAACATATCTTACAGGTGAATAATTCCGGACGACCGGATTTGCAGTATCAAGAGGAGTGCCTATTGGAAAACGGACGTTCAAATCAGAAGCTAAGCTTGGAATAACAGGTAGTTTTTTTATTATTGCTCCGCTAAGTTGTCGCTCTCCGCTTGTCATTACAAATTTTTGTGAATTGAATGGATCGACTATCGGATCGTTTGTATAGTTGGAAGTTGAATCAGGAAAAATATTTGCACCAACTTCGATGATAAGATTTGAACGGTGTATATTGAAAATATTATTCGAAACAAGCCTCAACGAGTTAGAAATCGTCAAACTGCTAAGCAAAGGCGAAACATTTACCATACCGGTGCCGCTTTTCATCACCCAAATACGCTCGAAAGTCTGGTTGGTCAATCCAGTAATAGAATCTTGCAGTGAACCGAAAAATCGCAACACTCCAAAGCCATTCTGGTTATAGTTACCTAAATTCCTAAAAATTCCCGAAATCCATAAATTACTTGTTTGCGAATTATTATGCGAAAGAGTAGCATTAGAGGAAATTTCAACCCCACCATTGACAGAAACATTCGCACCTGAATTCACATAAAATATCGCCCCATCTTTCAAATACAATACCTGAGAATGAGAAGAAATTGAACTAAAAAAGAGAAAAGCAATGATACAAACCTGTATCAATGTTTTCATTATCAATTTCGCTCCTCCGTATTGTTCTATATTAATCATAAATGTCTTTTTAAGAGTAATTTAATAATTAAGGTCTTTGACGTGATAGCTCAACCCATTTTGTTCCACTCCACAGTAATGTAATGGTATCATCCATATAACCAGTTTGCCAGTTTACACCTTTCAAAGCACAATTCCCGGTGTTGTAAAGTGTTGTAGTGGCAGCTCCACCAACTCTATGGAGGACTAATATTTGCCCGACACTAACCCCATCAGACAGTTGAATGGTGGTGCCTGTACCTAAATTAAACTTTATATAAGAACTGTTTCCTACTTGAATTGGGGACGAAGTAACCACATCGGGTGGGTTTAAAGCCAAAGCACCGTTAATATCAGCAGAAACAGAAGCTGTTTGTTTTCCAATTGCAAGATTTCCAACGGCAAGGCTCGAAGTCGTATCATTCGAAGAAACAAAATCTGTCCACCCGTTGTTTTTTCTTAATCTGATATTTTTAGAACTATTATCATAATAAATCATCCCTTCGAAAACGCTTCCCGGAGGTGCATTCCGAGGTTGAAGTATTAATGCAATCGGGTCAATGTTGCCATCGACGACAAGGTCGCCGGTAACCCTCAGGTCGCCATTAACCTGAACAGAAATCGAATCGGGCGAAACGCTAACGCTCTGCCCCATTCCAATTTTACCATCTTGCTTTATTGTAAGGCGTTCAATGCCATTTGTATACATTTGAATATTTAAAGGTTCGTTTTGACGAATAATTGCGTGTCCATTTTGTTCAATACCAATATCAAATCCATCATTAGAACCTCTTCCGGTAAGAGTGCCACCGGTAAATTTATGCAAATTAACCTGTGTTGTTCCCATATCTTGATGAAGAGCAGCAGCAGGGTTTTCGGTAAAATTGCCAATAGCAATTCCCGAAGCAGTGTTCCTCAGGAAGCCGGAAGCAAGCCAGCTGCCTCCACTATAACGCAATGTCTGATTATCCGAAGCAGACGGCAGCAATAGCAAAGACGCCCATTGCGGAGCAGAATTTGCACCGGTTGATTGCAAAAATTGCCCATTTGTCCCGAGAGGTAATTCAACAATTTGTCCAGAGTTGTTCGAGTAGAAAAGCTGCCAGTTGCTTGCGTTCAGATTCGTTATGGAGTGAGTATGGTTGCCTTCGGCAATCGTTCCGGAAGTCAATCCAAAGTTCGGAGTAGAAATTGTAAAATTAGGATAAGTGCCGCTAATATTTATTAAACCACCGGGATTTAATACAACTGTTTGGTCGGGAGCAGTATTTGTAATAACTGAGCCAGTTATATCAATGCCTGTGCCAGCGGTAAAACCGCCAGAAGCAGCAGCCTCGTCCCGCCACGCCGGGACACCCGTTGCATCTGTTTTCCAGACTTTATTTGGATTACCGCTACCAGCTGCAACGACACCCGCCGAAGTAGCTGAGTTTTGCTCAATGGAAATAGTGTTGCCTGCTCTCGAAAGAGGTGCATTAAAAGTCAAAGGCTGTTCAAAGCCAGTTGCATCTATCGTTATCGAACCAGTTGCGTTTGTAATATTAATATTAGAACCTGCGGTAAGCGTGTTAAGAGTAAATCCCGTTCCATTGCCAATTAACAACTGCCCGTTGGAAGGAGCAGCGGAGAGCCCCGTCCCACCACGGTTTATCGGCAAGGTGCCTGATACTTCTGATGTGCCTAAATCAATGCTACCAGCAGTTAGCAATCCGCCGGCACCTGTTTTGACAACACTATTAGCTGCAAGAGATGAAAAAGTTATGTTCCCGGATGAGGTAAGCCCGGTAAGTCCGGAAAGCGAACCATTAATTGTGCTATTTCCGGTAATATTGATACCGCCCGCTGAAACAGTCAGAGCATTTGCAAGGTTCAGCCCTCCGTTGCTCAAAAAGTTTGTTCCGGAATTTCCAATATTAGTGATTAGATTATTATTCATATCGATATTGCCACTCATAGTGCCGCCGGAAAGCAAAAGAAATAAATTATTAGTTCCGGCATCAACAATTCGTATCCAGCCAGTGCCTGTGTAGTAGTAGAAACCCGCAACTGCATCAGTTTGATACACAAGCAAACCAGTTGCAGGAGATGGAATAGCTGTTCGTTCGGTAAGTGTCATTCTCGGCACAAGGAATCCAAGCTTGGTAGTAAAAGACGGAGCTGATACATCTAAATCCAACAACGCAGAACTATGCGGATTTGTTGTTCCAATCCCAACGTTTTGTGGTTGCGACCATAGGGAATTCATAGCCAGAATCAGCACCACAAAAACTTTCGTTATCCAAAAAATATTTTTAGACATATCTATTGCCTCCGTTCATTTACTTTCTCACCAATATAAAAATACGAGTAATAACATCATTAATTTTAAGTAGAAATACTGATATTAAATAAACTCTATGCATTCAAGGTGTTTACAAAATTACTAATGTTTTTTCTAACTCAAAAAGCATACCAATATATTATTTTAGTAACGTGAATTATACCAAGAAAAATTCTTAGAATTTGTATTATTTATTTTTTTGAAATTAAAAAAGTTTTATTTAATTTTTGCAAAGTTCTTGTATTGTTGAATATTATTTGAGACATAAATTGAAGCGTTTCTTTAGTGTTGTCGGATTGGTATTTTTATTAATATTTATTAATCAAGTAAAGTCAGAAAAAGTATATAAAGCAGTATTTGATTACGGGTATTATCCTTATGAATTTGCTGAACATGATACCTGCAAAGGATTTTTAGTTGATATTTTAAAAGAAATATCCAAAGAAGTAGGCATAAAAATAGAGGTAAAATCAATGCAGTGGGGCGAAGCCCTAAAGCAGTTCGACGAAGGCAAATTCGATATCATCTGTATGTATTATTCCGACGAAAGAGCGCAGAAATACAACCTATCTAATTCGGTAATTAACGTAACAGCCAATGTTTTTTATAGAAAAGGTGCTAAACCTATCAAATCGCCAAATGAATTAAACGGCAAAGAAATTCTTGTTGAAGAAGGACCACTGATTAAAGAGTTGGTAAAAAAAGTTGCACCTGATGCTAAAATTATCATAGTGGACAATCCAAGCCAGGCAATTGAATTGATGGTTCGAGAAAAATATGAATATGCTGTTATTCCTAAATTCATTGCTTATTATTATTGTTACAAAAACAATACTGATATTCTTCAGCCAACAGACATAATTATTTACAGTTCAAAAAATGTATTAGCAGTTCACAAAGACAATGTCGAGCTTATCCAGAAAATAAACGAAGGGCTCGATTTAATCCACCATAACGGCCGCTACCTGCAAATCTACAATAAATGGTTCGGCGAAATTGAAACACTCTATGAAAAAGAATCAATTATTGCTAAATATTGGCTTACATTTCTAATTTCTCTTTCTGTATTGATAGCATTATTTTTCTTGTGGAACTATTCGCTAAAAAAACAAGTTAAATCAAAAACGCAGGAACTCGAAAAGCAATTTCTCGAACGCATTCAATTAGAACAACAGCATAAAATGGCACAATTTGTAATTGACCATTCTATTGATATGATTTTCGGTATTGATAAAGATTCCCGATTTATTTACGTAAATGACGCAGTTACCCACAATTTAGGATACACACGAGCAGAATTGCTTAAAATGACTGTCAAAGACATAGATAGTTCCTTCAAAATTGATAAATGGCAAGAAACATACTGGGAACTAATTAAGAAAGGTGAGTTCAATCATTATAGAACTTTGCAAAGAAGAAAGGACGGTTCATATTTGATTGTAGAAGGTAATATTTTCTATTTCGAGTTCGAGAAAAAAGAATACGTTTTCGCAATTATGCGAGATGTGACGGAAAAAGAAAAGATGATGGAGCAAATTGTTCGCTCGGAAGAGATTCTTAGAAGTATTTTCGAAAACACTCAACTTCCGATGTATATTTTTGACCCACAAAATTTAAAAATTAACGATATAAACAAAGCTGCAGAAGATTTCTACGGATATTCGAAGAACGAATTTTTAGGAATGAGAATTGTAGACCTTGCAAAAAACAATGAAGAAAAATTAGAAAAATGTATTCTGGGACTAAAAGAAAATAATTCTGTTACTGTAGAGCTTCTGCAACATACCAAATCCGGAGAACTGCGAGAAGTATCCGTTTCGGCTTCCGTAATTAAATTAAAAGACGGAGATTTTGTTTTCTGTGTAGTTGTTGATAATACTGAAAAAAATGAATATTTCAGGAAAATAAAAGAATCAGAAGAAAAATTCTTCAATATTTTCAATACTTCGCCCGATGGAGTTTCCATTACAAGAGTTAGCGACGGAATGTTTCTGGAAATTAACGACAGTGCTCTGAAGATGCTTGGAGTGGAAAACCGCAGCGAAGTGTTACTCAATCCGGATTATACAACAACGAAAGTATGGAATAATCTTTCACACCGCCACGAATTAGTCGAAAAACTTACAAAGGAAGGCGAAGCATATCTCGAAAATGTTGAGATGAAAAAAAAGAATGGAGCAATATTTTATTCTTCGATTTCTGCAAGATTAATTGAATTGAATGGTGAAAAATGCATACTTGCAATTTCACGTGATATTACGGAAAAGAAAAATCAGGAAGTGCTTCGCAGTGCCCTCTTCCAAATATCAGATGCAGCAATCAGCACCCCGGATTTCATCTCACTATGCAAGAAAATCCATAGCATAATTTCTGACTTGATGCCATCTCAGAATTTTTATATAGCACTGCATAATAAAGAAGAAGATTTGTTCGAATATCCTTATTTTGTTGATGAATACGACCCACCTCCACCACCGAGAAAACGAGGCAAAGGGCTAACCGAACTCGTTATTGATACTGGCAAAGCCTGGCTGGTTGACCCGGACGAATTCTATAGCTTAGTCGAGAAAGGTGTTGTCGAGAGCATCGGTGCTCCATCGATAGACTGGCTTGGTGTGCCTCTGAAAGTCAGTGATGAAGTCATCGGCGCTATCGTGGTGCAATCTTATACCGAAGGTATTCGCTACTCTAACGAGCATAAAAATATTCTCAGCTTTGTTTCTAACCAAATCGCTATGGCAATTGCACAAAAGCGATACCAGGAAGAACTTATTAAAGCAAATGAACTGCTCGAAGAACGTGTAGAGCAGCGCACTATCCAGCTTCGCCAGGCAAACGAAGAACTTATTGCACAAGTTGAAGAGCGTATGCGAATAGAAAACGAAATTCGCGAAAGCGAGCAACGTTTCCGACTCATGGCAGATTCGGCGCCCGTGCTTATCTGGATGAATGATTACACCGGACGAATTACATATACTAATAAAACCTGGATTGAATTTACAGGCAAGGAAATCATCAGCGGTCTTACCGATAACTGGCAGGAATTTATCCACGAAGAAGATATGCCACTATTTATTGAAAAATACAACGAATCGTTTAATAAAAAAGATAAATTTGAAGTTACTGTCAGGTTGATCAATAAAACCGAAGGTTATCGTTACGTCCTGCTGACAGCTACCCCAAGAATAATCAACAACGATATTTTCCACGGATATATCGGTAGCGGTGTTGATGTGACTGAACTTCACAGAGCAATTGAAAAAGAACAAGAGTTGAACTCGCTCAAAACACGCTTTATTTCCACCGTTTCTCACGAATACCGCACTCCGCTAACTACAATTATGACGGCATCTTACCTCGTTGATACATTCATCAAAACAGGAAATCTGACGGATGCTTCCAAATTTATCTCAAGAATTCAAGCATCTGTTAAAAGTATGACTGATTTGCTTGATCAGGTGCTGACTATCTCCAAATCAGACACCGGCGACCAGAAAGCCAAACCTATTCTTACAAATATTTATGATTTCTGCCATAGTTTTGTAGATGAATACAGGATTATCGACAAGAACAATCACAATATTTACTTCGAAACCACCGACGACACCAGGCAACAATCATACATAGACCCAACTTTGTTGCAGCAGATACTTTCAAATCTTATCTCCAACGCAATTAAATATTCCCCAATTGATAGCGATATTGTTCTAACTCACAGAAAAGAGGGTTCTAATCTTATTTTCGAAGTTAAAGATAATGGAATTGGGATACCAAAAGAACAAATCAGATATATATTCGAACCATTCTATCGCGCTACAAACACAGGAGTTGTCCAAGGCAGTGGATTGGGGCTATCGATTGTGAAAAGATGCATTGATATGTACCGTGGTAAAATTGAAGTGGAAAGCCAGCTGAACGAAGGAACAATTGTAAAAGTGATTTTACCAGAAGTTCAACCCGAAGAAGAATAATCTTATTGTATCAGAATTTCGCAAACTGCATTAAAAATAATTTTTATGCAGAAAAAATTTTTTTTCTTATATTTGTAATTCGTTTAAAAGTAGAAAATTATATATATTTGGAGCAATCGGAATGATTACAAAAGAACAGAAAGCAGATTTTGTTGCAAAATACGGTGCAACTCCGAATGATACGGGCAAACCAGAAGTTCAAATTGCAATATTATCTGCAAGAATTGCCGACTTAACAAAACACCTGGAAATGCACAGGAAAGACAACCACACACGCCGTGGATTGATTAAACTTGTTGCAAAACGCCGTAAATTGCTAAATTATCTAATGAACACAGACATTACAAGATACCGCCAGATAATTTCAGCATTATCATTGCGTAAGTAAATTAAACGGCGAATGGGTCGCCGTTTTTATTTTTAATATAATTGGATAGATTATGTCTATAAGAACAGTAAAAATAGATTTCGACGGAAAAGAGTATTCGCTCGAAACTGGGCGTTTTGCTAAATTCGCAAGCGGAGCTGTGATGGTTCGCTGTGGCGATACTATGGTGTTGGTTACAGCCGTTGCAAGCGAAAATGAGTTGAAAGATGTTGATTTTCTTCCACTTCAAGTAGAATATCGCGAAAAAATTTCAGCGGTAGGCAAAATTCCTGGCGGATTTCTCAAACGCGAGGGACGCCCAACCGATAAGGAAATCCTATCGGCACGCTTGATTGACCGACCAATTCGCCCGATGATACCGAAGACCTGGCACTTCGAAACTCAAATTATAGCAACCGTTTTCAGTGCCGAACCTGATGTAAATCCCGACACTCTTGCAGCTGTCGGCGCCTCGGCTGCTTTGCTTATCTCTGATATTCCGTTCCACGGTCCCATCTCTGAGGTTCGCATCGGCAGAGTAAACGGCGAATTTATTGTTAATCCATCGCTCGAACAACTCGAAAAGAGCGATATGGATATTACAGTTGCCGGCACAAGCCAGGCAATTACTATGGTCGAGGGCGAATCGAAAGAAATCTCGGAAGAAGATTTTGTTGCCGCTTTGATGTTTGCTCACGAAAAAATTAAAGTTCTTAACCAACTTCAAATTCAACTTGCAGAGCAACTTGAGATAACAAAACGCGAGTACACAATCGAAGAAATTCCGGAAGAAATCGTTAAAACTATTGAAGAAGCTCTTTTCGATGAAATAAATCAATACGTTCATAGTCAAAGTTCAAAATCCGAACGCCGCGAAAAACGAAACGAAATTTATGAAAAAGCATTAGCTCTTGTAACTGAAAAATTTGGTGAAAACGAAGAACTTCAGCCACAGCTCGAACGTTACACAGGCAACATAGTTTCGGACATAGAGAAAAAACTTATGCGGCGAATGATTGTCGAAGAAAATCGCCGTTTAGACGGACGTTCGACAACTGATATTCGTCCAATCAGCTGCGAAGTTGGGTTGCTGCCTCGCGCTCACGGCTCTTCGCTGTTTACCCGCGGCGAAACTCAAAGCTTATCGACTGTTACATTGGGCACAAACCGCGACGAACAATTAATTGAAGGGTTAGAGCCGGTTCGCACAGAGCGTTTTATGCTTCATTATAATTTCCCGCCATTTAGCACCGGCGAAGTTGGTCGCTTGGGCACAAGCCGTAGAGAAATTGGTCACGGTCATCTTGCCTGGCGTGCTTTGAAGGAAATGCTACCACAGCAAGAAGAATTTCCATATACAATTCGCGTTGTTTCCGACATTCTGGAATCGAACGGTTCATCTTCGATGGCAACTGTATGTGCCGGTTCGCTTGCATTGTTCGACGCAGGAGTTCCGATGAAAAAACCTGTCGCCGGCATTGCAATGGGATTAATCAAGGAAGACGATAAAGTTGCCGTACTTAGCGATATTCTTGGCGACGAGGATTTCCTTGGTGATATGGATTTCAAAGTTGCCGGAACATTCGACGGTATTACTGCTTGTCAGATGGATATTAAAATCGAAGGGCTTTCGGTGGAAATTATGCGACAGGCTCTCGAACAAGCTCGCAAAGGACGGTTCCATATTCTCGGAATAATGAATGAAGTAATTAGCGAACCGCGTCCCGACTTATCACCTTATGCTCCCCGATTTACAGCAATTAAAATTCCAACTGATATGATTGGCGCTGTGATTGGTCCTGGCGGTGAAATGATTCGCTCAATTTGCAGAGAAACTAACACTGAAATAAATATCGAAGACGATGGAACTGTATTAATTGCCGCAACTAACAGCCAATCAGCCGAAGATGCAACAAAGATGATTCAGTCGCTTGTGCAAAAACCAGTAGAAGGCGAAATTTACAAGGGAACAGTTAAAGAAGTGCGCGAAGGTCTGGGAGCTATTGTAGAATTCCTTCCAAAAACTCAAGGATTGCTCCATATCTCGCAAATCGCTCACGAACGCGTAACTAACCTGAAAGATTTCGTAAAAGTTGGTGATAAGTTCGAAGTGAAATTAATTGAAATTTCACCTGACGGCAAATATAGATTAAGTAGAAAAGCATTATTGCCAATTCCTGCCAAGCAGCCTTTGGTAAAAAAGGATATACCTGCTAAAAACAATGATAAAGCAAGGTAATAAACAGGCTTTTTCAGTTAGTCTGGCTTAACTTTAAGAAACATAAAAAACGGAGAGTAAAGAATAAGAACGCCCGAAGCGTTCTTGTTCTTTACTTAATAATATGGGAACAAATAAAGAAATTAAAAAGCTTGGGCTTTTGGGCTCGTTTGCCATCTACTCTTCTGTTTCTAATGCCTCTTGGCACAACAGATAATTTATCCTGCCCCTAATTTTTTAATTAGTAATAATAATTAAAATTGCACATACTCAATCGGATGAAAAATTATTTTCTTTTGTTTTAATATATTTTTTTATAAGTTAATACAGTTAGTTTCATAATATCAAAGATACTTATAAACTTTCTATCAGGAGACAGCCAATGCAACACAAAAAGAAGATTTTCTTTATTATTTCTATTTTGGTGCTTTCTTTGGTGGAACTCCAAGCACAAGAAAGCATTAATGCTGCAGGTGGCAATGCTTCCGGAAGCGGTGGCTCTGTGAGCTATTCCGTTGGACAAGTTTTTTACACTACAAATTCTTATGCAAACACATCAGTTGCACAAGGAGTGCAGCAACCATACGAAATTTCGGTTGTTTCGTCTGTTGAAGAAGCCAAAAGTATTACTCTTTCGGTTTCTGCTTATCCAAATCCGGCAACAGATTACTTACAATTACAAATTGAAGGCGAAATGATAGAAAATTTATCATATCAGTTGGTAGATATTACAGGAAAACTTTTGCAAAATCAACAAATTTTAAACAATCAAACAACAATAATCATCAGCAATTATGTATCATCAACTTATTTTCTTAAAGTTTTTCAAGGAAATAAAGAAATAAAAACTTTTAAGATAATTAAGAA
>JAOAGZ010000045.1 GCA_026415495.1 Eximiradius proteiniborus
TATTCATCCTGCACTGTTACCAAAATTTGGTGGTGAAGGAATGTATGGAATTAATGTTCATAAGGCTGTGATTGAGGCAAGAGAAAAAGTTAGTGGTGCAACTGTCCATTTGGTGAATGCAGACTACGATAAAGGTAGAATTCTTATGCAAATGGAAGTAGATGTTTTGCCTAACGATACGCCTGAAAGCTTAGCTGAAAGAGTGCTTAATATTGAACACAAATTATATCCAGAAGTCCTAAAAAAAATATCTCTTGGCGAAATTATTATTCCTTAATTTTTTCTTAAATATTATTATATTATACTTCAGTTGTCGAACTGAATGTATTCCTTATGAAAAAAATACCTTTGTACGCTCGCATTTTGATTGGGATGCTTATAGGAGGAATTTTTGGGATTATTGCAGTTTATACTAATACTGGATGGATTGTTGATGATTGGATAAAACCATTTGGTGTAATTTTTCTGAAACTGCTGAAGCTTGTAGCAATACCGCTTATTTTTGCTTCACTTATTACAGGAATTTCCGGATTATCAGATATCACAAAACTATCGCGGATTGGTTTTAAAACACTTCTCTTCTATATTTTCACAACAATAGTAGCCGTAACAATCGGTTTGTTGTTTGTAACCACATTCAAACCAGGACAATCATTCCCGGAAGAAAAACGGATAGAATTGCTAAGCAAGTATTCACAAGTATTAGAAACTAAAACAAATGTTATTGAAAAAACTAAGTCAGATGGACCATTAAAATTTATTGTCGAAATTGTTCCTGATAATATTGTTGCTTCTGCCTCAAATAATTCAAATATGTTACAAATAATATTTTTCGCAATTTTATTTGGAGTGGCCATTGTAGTTCTGAAAAGTCCAAAGGTAGAAATTGTAAGAGATTTTATTTCCGGCATAAATGATATAATTCTTAAAATCATTGATTTTATTATGTATTTTGCTCCAATTGGAGTAATGGCATTGTTAGCAGGCTTGATAGTCGATTATTCAGGGAATAACCCTTCTCAATCACTTAAACTATTTGAAACTTTAGGTTACTATGCTTTGGTGGTCATATTGGGGCTATTATTTCTTGGTTTTGTTATTTATCCAACCTTTTTAAGAATATTTGCTAAATTCCCTTTCAAAAACTTTTATAAAGAAATGTTTCCGGTTCATCTTGTTGCGTTTTCTACCAGTTCAAGTGCAGCGACACTACCTGTTACTATGGAACAAGTGGAAAAAGGTTTAGGCGTTCGAAACGAAATAGCAAGTTTTGTTTTGCCGGTTGGAGTTACTGTAAATATGGATGGGACAAGTCTATATCAAGCAGTAGCAGCAGTATTTATAGCACAAGTGTTTGGAATTGAGATGACATTTTTTCACTTTCTGACAATATTATTTACAGCAACCCTTGCTTCAATTGGTACAGCTGCCGTCCCGGGCGCAGGAGTTGTAATGCTTGTTATTGTGTTGAATGCTGCTGGAATACCAGTTGAAGGATTAGCTTTGATATTAGCAATAGACAGACCTTTAGATATGATACGGACAGTTATCAACGTAACCAGTGATGCTATGATTGCAGTAATAATTGACAGAAATGAGAAATAAATAAAAAGCAAGAGCATTTATGGTGCTCTTGCTTATTTATGAGAATTATCTTGTTAAGATAAAATTTTAATCGTTAAATCTCTCGAACAAATGTTCCATAATTTTCTTAGCTGCATAAGGAATATTTGTTCCTGGACCGAATATTTCAGCAACACCAGCTTTATATAAGAATTCATAATCTTGCTGAGGAATGACACCACCAGCAATAACAATAATATCTTCGCGACCATATTTTCTCAATTCTTCGATTAATTGAGGAATTAAAGTTTTATGACCAGCAGCAAGAGAAGAAGCGCCAACAACGTGAACGTCATTTTCAACTGCTTGTTTTGCTGTTTCCTGTGGAGTCTGGAAAAGAGGACCGACATCGACATCAAATCCCATATCAGCATAGGCAGTAGATACAACTTTAGCACCGCGATCGTGCCCGTCCTGTCCCATTTTAGCTACTAAAATTCTTGGGCGGCGTCCCTCACGACGTTCAAATTCATCAGTCATACGACGGACTTCTTCAATAGCAGATTTTTCAGCATATTCAGAACTATAAACGCCGGAAATTGTGCGGGTTGTAGCAACGTGACGACCACATACCTTTTCGATTGCGTAAGAAATTTCACCAAGAGAAGCACGGCGTTTTGCAGCTTCGATTGCAAGCTCGAGCAAGTTGCCATTACCAGAAGCAGTAGCTTCAGTAATTTTATTTAAAATTTCATCAACTTCAGCTTGATTACGATTTGCTTTAAGTTCTTGCAATCTCTTAATTTGCTGTTCACGCACAGCAGAATTATCAATATCAAGGATTTCGATAGGTTCTTCTTTTTCAAGTCTGTATCTATTGACACCAATTATCACTTCACGACCGCTATCGATACGAGCCTGACGACGAGCAGAAGCTTCTTCGATTCTCATTTTAGGAATACCAGATTCGATAGCCTTAGCCATACCACCGAGTGATTCAATTTCTTGAATATGTCCCCAAGCTTTATCCATAAGTTGCTTAGTAAGCATTTCGACATAGTATGAACCGCCCCAAGGATCAATAACATTACAAATACCAGTTTCCTCTTGAAGGTAAATTTGAGTGTTGCGAGCGATACGAGCCGAGAAATCAGTAGGAAGGGCAATAGCTTCGTCTAAAGCATTTGTATGCAGAGATTGAGTATGACCCAAAGCTGCAGCCATAGCTTCAATACAAGTACGGGCAACGTTATTAAATGGATCTTGCTCAGTTAAACTCCAACCCGAAGTTTGAGAATGTGTTCTCAAAGCAAGTGATTTAGGATTTTTAGGATTGAATTGTTTGATGATTTTTGCCCAGAGAACGCGAGCGGCTCTCATTTTAGCAATTTCCATAAAGTAGTTCATACCAATTGCCCAGAAGAACGAAAGGCGTGGAGCAAAAGCATCAATGTCTATACCTGCTTTCAGCCCAGTGCGAACATATTCGAGACCGTCTGCAAGAGTGTATCCCATTTCGAGGTCAGCTGTTGCACCAGCTTCTTGCATATGATAGCCAGAAATGGAAATGCTATTGAATTTAGGCATAAATTTTGAAGTAAATTCAAATATATCGGCTATTATTCTCATTGATGTTTCGGGTGGATAAATATATGTGTTGCGAACCATATATTCTTTCAAAATGTCATTTTGGATTGTACCCGAAAGTTGTTCAAGCTTTGCTCCTTGTTCCAGTGCGGCAACTATATAGAAAGCCATCACAGGAATTACAGCACCATTCATTGTCATAGAGACAGAAATTTTGTCAAGTGGAATACCATCGAACAAAATTTTCATATCCAAAATACTATCCACAGCAACACCGGCTTTGCCCACATCACCAACAACCCGTTCGTGATCAGAATCATAGCCACGATGAGTAGCAAGATCGAATGCAACAGACAAACCCTTCTGACCAGCAGCTAAATTTCTACGGTAGAAAGCATTACTTTCTTCAGCTGTGGAAAATCCGGCGTATTGGCGAATTGTCCAAGGGCGAGCCACATACATTGTAGGATATGGACCGCGCAAGAAAGGTGGAATTCCGGCAGTATAGTTAAGATGTTCGAAATCTTTAGTATCATTTATAGTATATATTGGGAGAATATCAATATTTTCAAGTGTATTAACAATAAAATCATTAAGAGATTTGCCAGATTCTTTTTCAGCTTTTTGTCGCCAAGCATCGAAGCCAATCTGGTTAGAATTCAGATTTAGTTCCATATTTGAAAAATCAGGTGTTTTCATTTTTCACACTCCAAATTAATTCAAAATTCCAATTTCTTTCATCAAAGCAGAAAGAAATTCATAAATATTAGTCTTGATATGAATAAAATCATCAACTCCAGCAGAACGGAAATTCTCAACAAGTTCAGTTGGATAACCAGCTAAAATAAGTTTAGCATTAGGTTTTATCTGTTTAAACTTTCTCGCAAAATCTTCAACGAACTCAACATAACGTTCGTCAGTTGAGCAAATCACATATACTTTATAATCAGTCGATTTAACTTGATCGATTGCCTCGTCAGGATTCATTGCTCCATCGGTATTAACAATATCCAGACCAGCCACCTGGAAGAAATCAGATGAAAAATCGTTTCTGATTTTGTATTCTTTTAAAAGACCAAAATTCACAAGACATATCTTAATAAGTTGTGGGTCAGCCTGAGCTGAAGCTTGTCGCAATTCTTCGAATATTGTTCCCATACGATATGGGGAAATAGGTTCAACTTGAATATCATCAGAATTGAGAGCGCCGGTTGCTTCAATAAGCTGCCCAATAGTTGTGCATTCGTTGAAAGCCGCAATAGCTTTTTCTAATGATTTATTTCTTTCATTATAGATAGTTTTACGATATTCATTAGTAGCAGCTTCGCAAGCAGGATTTGTGCACTTTTCGGCATATTTTTTCAGATGTTTATCAATTTCTGATTGAGGAATATCAAGAAGACTTGAAACTGGCTTTTCTTTGAGATTTGGGTATTTATTTGTTCCTAATAGAGTATCGCGACGAGAAGCAATATTAGCTTTACGACTTTCTGCAGTTTTCCTAATTTCTCCCTGAATAAATCCAGTTTTAAAAGATTCTAAAATACCGCCTTTCTTTTCAATTTCACGGAATAATTCCCAAACTTTGTTAGCAATTTGGTTTGTGAGAACTTCGAGATACCAGGAACCGCTTGCAGGATCTATTGTATCGATAAGATGAGTTTCGTGAAATAGAATGTTTTGAACATTACGTGCAATTCTAAGAGAGAAATCTCCGGGGATTCCAATTGCTTCATCATATGCACCAACACTAATTGACTGGCAACCGCCCAAAACTGCTGAGAGTGCCTCAGTAGTAACTCTCAACATATTAACATTAGGATCGAAAATAGTTTTGTTGATTTTTGAAGTTGAAGCGTGAATATACATTTTTTGCGATTCTTCGTTTCCACCAAATGCTTCTACGATTTTAGCCCAGAGAATACGGGCAGCTCTAAATTTAGCAATTTCAGTAAAGAATTTTGGTCCAATAGCAAAGTCAAATTCAATGCTTTGAGCAATCTCATCAATTGAAAGACCACGCTGAATAAGTTCACGAATAATAAATGTGGCTTCAGCAAGCGAAAAAGCAACATCTTGAACAGAGCTCGAGCCACCATTCAGATAAGTTTCACCATCAATTGTAATAACTTTTGCATTAATTTTGTTTGCTATTTTCCAACGAATTAGCTGCTCAGCATCATCAATTAATTTAGAAATAGAAACAATTGATTTACCATAATTTTTAAGCTGAGCAAGTGGTGAAATGCCGAAGCTAAGATTAATTTTAGACTTATCGAATTTATTTTTTTCAATATATGCAATGATCAATGCAGCTAATTCAAGCCCAAGGCTATTAGGTTTGATTTTCAATGAAGCGCATTCAAACTGAACGTCTTTTACTGCATTTTGGAAATCTTTATAATCAGCAACGAGCAAATCTTTGCCTGAAACAGAAGATTGAGTATTTATTGCGAAATTTTCATTGAATTTCATCACAACGCGAGTTTGACCGCGTTCGAGAGCGTTAATAAGTGCCTCATTGAAAACATTTGGCAGAGGTATATTGATTTCTTGAGCGATTTCCCAGGGAGTAATTTTGAAACCTAAAGGTTCAGTATGGCGAAGATAAGGCTTTTCTCCCGGGAAATTATGCAAGAGATTATCTAATTCTTCAACATCGCATTTAGAGTAAATCGGTTGCAGTTCGATACCTTCGTAGGTATTAGTGATCATCTTTTTTTCGAATGGAGCACCTTTGAGAGCTTCAACTGCTGCCGCTTTCCATTCTTCGTAGCTTGGATAAGGGAATAATTCCGACAAGTTCAAACTGTTTTGTGACATAGCTTTACACTTGATTTGTTAATAATTCAATTATTAATGCAAAAAATAATTTTGCAAGTTAAATTATTCAAAATTATAATATTTTTTTTAATTTACATAACTAATACTATAACTATTACTAATTAGACATTGTTTTCTCGATAAAAATTTCTTTTAATAATCATTTTTTGCAATAATTTGATTTTTACTATTTATTTGTTAATTTAGTTTTTTTGTTTGTATTTTTGTATAAATTTACATCACATTTTTGGAGATAATTATGAATTTCCCAGCAGAATTAAAATACACTCAGGATCATGAGTGGGTAAGAGTTGATGGTAATATTGCAACTATCGGTATTTCTGATCACGCACAAGGCGAATTGGGCGATGTTGTATATGTAGATATTCCAGATGATATTACAGAAGTATCGGCTGGTCAGTCCTTTGGAACAATTGAAGCCGTTAAAACTGTTGCTGATTTGTTTGCTCCAGTAAGCGGAAAGGTTGTCGAAGTAAATCGTTCACTAAACGACAATCCTGAAGTAGTGAATAAAGATCCATATGGAGAAGGCTGGATGATCAAAATTGAATTGAGTAATCCTGCTGAATTAGATGCTTTGATGGATGTTAATGCATATAAAGCAATGTTAGACAAATAAAAATTATTATAAAATCCAAGTAAAATGAAAGGTGGTAGAATATACCACCTTTTTTTGCATTTATATAAAAGAATGAAGTGATGAAAATATTTTTTTATTAATAAAATAATAATTAATTTTGCACGTTAATGAATTGTGGTTCAGTGTTCAATTTGAAATTATGATTGATAACAAGTACGACATAATATTAGATGCGGCTTCGCAAGTGTTTGCACGCGAAGGGTTTCACAAAGCGAAAATCAGCAAAATAGCAGAAATTGCAGGAATCGGAGCCGGGACGATATATTTATATTTTAAGAACAAAGAAGCAATCCTTGAAGAAATATTCTTGCGTTCCTGGTCTCGTATTGAAATGAAGCTCTTGGAAATGAAAAAAATAAAAAATATGACACCATTACAAAAAATTGCTGAAATTACTGCCGAAATTATTGAACTAATATACTCAAATGTTTCAGTTGCCAAAATACTGGTTTATGAGTATAGTTTCTGGAATTCAAATAAAAAAGAGAAGTTATCTAAAACAGTGGAAAACTCTCAACAATTGATTGAAGAATTAATAAGCGATGGAATAAAAGCAAACATTTTCCGGAAAGACATCAACTCCAAGGATGCAACAATGTATATTATTGGAGGAGTTTGGTTTTGGATAGCTTCTAAATCAGATGATTTGTTGTCTTATTCCAAGGAAGAACTTACAGATACTTTATTTAATTATATTATTTATGGATTGAAATAAAAAGATATGAATTATGGTTCATTATTCAGATATAAAGATATGAAAAAAAGAATTTTATGTTTAATCGGTTTGCTTCTGTTTTTTCACAATGCGAATGCACAACTAACGTTGAAAGAAGCAATTAATCGCTCTATTACAACGAACAAAGGCATTGAAGCAGCGAGAAAAAGCGTTGAAGCAAAAACCAACACTGTTCAATCGGCATATGGCAGGTATTTTCCGAATATTAATTTCGATATTACCTACAATTATATCGATAGAGATATTATCATCGATCTATCCCCTATTCGTTCAGCAATGATTTCACTTCAGGCTAATAATCAAGTTGGCTTTTCTAATCTTGAATCTCTATTGAAAACCGGTTCACCACTAACAGCCGAGCAACAACTTGCAATAAAACAGGGAGCAATTGAAAAATTAAACAATGCAATTCCTGAATTTGAGAAAACATTAAAAGAAAGAGCATTTCCAAAAGCTACATTTTCAATTAACCAACCGATTTTTACTGGCGGAAAGATTTCTGCTGGGGTTGATGCTTCCAAAGCACAGAAGGAACTTGAACTAAAAAAATTGGATGGAGAAAAAGCTGAAATCGTTAGTCAAGTAATAATTTCATATATAAATGTATTAATTGCTGAAGAAAATCTTCAAGTGCGTCAGGATGCTCTCAAAACAATTGAAAAACACAAAGAGCGCGCAGAAGGAATGTTAAAGCAGGGGCTAATAGCTCCACACGATAAGCTTCGTGCAGATGTTGCATATTCTGAAGCAAAGAGAAATGTATTCGAAGCAGAAGAAAAACTTAAAATTGCTAAAATTGCATTATCGTCGCTTCTAAACAATTATGAAGTCTCTCAACTTGCAGAAAAAATTCAATATAAAACGGTAGAACAAAGTGTGGATTATTTTATTGAACTTGCTAAAAACAACAACCCATTACTCGAACAAATTCGTTATGGGGCAAAAGCATTAGATGCCAAAGCAAATGCAGAGATGGCAAACTACTTTCCTACGATTTATGGCTTTGGAATGTATGATGTATTCGACCATTATCGTTCGGCAATAGATCCAAAATGGGCAGTTGGAATTGGAGCAAGCTTCACTATTTTCAACGGTATGCGTCGGACAAATGATTATCAGGCTGCTAAAGCAGAAAGCGAAAGTTATTATTCATTAGCCGAAGAAATAGAAAGGAAAATCGAACTTGCGGTCAGAAACTTCTATATGGAAATGAAGCTCGCAGAAAATAGTTATCTAATGCTTGAAGATGCAGTGGAACAAGCAACTGAAAATTTGCGACTTAACGAGAAGCGTTATGAAACCGGACTGGGAACATCTATTGAAGTGCTGGACGCTGAACTTTCGCTTGAAGCAATAAAGCTTAAAAGAAATAACGCATTGAAAGAATATTTTTCAAATCTTGCTCAAATCTGTAAAATAAATAATAATAACGATTATTTTCTAAATATTTGGGGAAAAAATAATTAATATAAAGGAGTTGAAATGAAAAAGAAAACTGCTCTGATTTTGCTTATTAGTGCCATCGTTATAGTAATTACTGGAATAATAGTAATTCTATTATTTGGGAAGGAAGAACAAACCATCGTTCGAGTAGGACAAGTAGAGATGCGAGAATATGACGTTTCACCCAAAATTCCGGGAAGAATTGACTGGATAAAAGTGGACGAAGGAGACGAAATAAATGTTGGAGATACTATCGCTAAGCTAACAGACAGAGAACTGAAAGCAAAGTATTTTCAAGCGGAAGGTGCAGTTGAAAGCGCTCGTGCTCAATTAAATATGCTAATTGCAGGTGCAAGAAAAGAAGAAATTGAAATGGCACGTCGGCAATATGAGGCTGCTTCGAGCCAATTTGAACTTGCAGAAAAGACTTTTCAGAGAATGAAATCATTATATGAAGATAAATTATTATCAGCACAGGATTTTGACGTAGCAAAACAAAAATATGATGCAGCCCGGGCTCAGAAAGAAGCGGCACGGGCTCAACTCGATATGGCAATTACAGGTTCAAGAAGTGAGCAGAAAGATATGGCTCGCGGTCAGCTGCGCCGAGCAGTAGAATCTATGGAAGAAGTGGCTGCATATCTTGATGAATCTATTATCACAAGTCCTATTTCCGGAATAATTGCAAAGAGATTTGTTGATGCAGGCGAACTTGTTGCAACAGGTTATCCGGTTATCACTATCATCGACCCCAAAGATGTATGGGTTGAACTCAACTTGCCCGCTCTTGAACTTGAAAATATCAAAATTGGGGATATAATTGAAGGAAGAATTGACGGGCTTGGGCTTAAAACAAAGTTCAAAGTAGTAAATTTCTCAGCAATGGCAGATTATGCAAATTGGAGAATTAGTGCTGACAAAGCAACATTCGAAACTCGTTCATTTACAGTGAAGTTGAAACCAATAGAAAAGGATATTCAATCTCTTCGCCCTGGAATGACAGTTCGTTTCACTATTCCAAAGAAGAATAAAAAATGAAAAGAAATTTTTGGTTCCTATATAATTATTTTTTGATAAATGAAATTAGAAAATTAAAGAAACGCCCTCACGTTGCAGTAATAGCTTTTGTAATGCCATTATTTGCTTGGAGCGTGCTGGGTTTGGCGTTTGTTAATGGTGATGTAAAAGATGTACCGATAGTGGTTGTTGATTATGATGGTTCGGAATTGACGCGAGCAATTAGTAACAAATTAGACGCAGTTGAATCTATCAGCGTTTCATTAGTTACAAATGATAAGACATTAGCTGATAGTTTAATCAAAAGTAATAAATCATTTGCTACAATTATTTTCGAGGAAGACTTCACAAAAAAAGTCAAACAAGGAAAAGGTGGCGCAGTAGATATTGTAGTTAATGGTTTTAATATGATATACAGTAAAGTGCTATATAAAGCAATAGCACAAGTGTTGCTTGACGAATCAAAAAGCATACAGATAAGAAGGCTTGTGGAAAAAGGATTTAGCAAAAAAGAATCTTCAATTCGTGCAACTCCGATAACTACAGATATTTTTGCTCCGGGAAATCCGTATTTTAATTATGCAATATACTTGCTTCCGGGTATGCTGTTGTCAATTTTACAAATGTCTTGCAGCTTTGCATCAATTTGGATATTCCGAGAGGAAAAAGAAACAGCTCCGGGTCGGATTACTCCGAGAAAAGGATATAAAACTGCGTGGCTATTAGCACGACTAACACCAATATATTTACTATCCTTGATGGCAGCAATAATACTATTTTCTGTTTATTTCCCAGTGCTTGGTATTCCAATCAACGATGGCTACGGCAAAATAATTTTGCTTACGAATTTATATATTATTGCTTCAATTGGAATGGGAACATTTTTATCTCTAATTTTATCAAATTTAGTAACGGCAGCACAAGCACTATTGGTAATAAATGCACCATCGTTTGTATTTAGTGGATACACTTTCCCACGCTGGGCAATGCCAGAAGCAATTAGTAAATTTGCTGAATTGATACCACTTACCCATTACTTAGAAGCATTCTTTCCCCTATTTCTGTTTGGTTCTAACCCGGAACGGGGCTATGTTCAGTTAATTATTATTGGCTCAGTAATTTGGGGATTGATAATAATATTAATGGGACCAATCGGAATTAAGATGAGAGATTGGTTTCGCGAAGTATTTGAAAAACGTGAAATAAACTCGGTAACGAAATAATATGAAAGAGTTATTATCTATAATAAAAAGAGAAATAAGAAAAGTCTTTCTGGACAGAAATCTTGCATTGATTTTCTTTGTAGCGCCAATTGCCTATCCCCTGCTTTATGGGGCGATATATTTGCACAAAGCTGAAGAAAATGTGCCAATAGCTGTTCTTGACAGAGACAATACAAATTTATCAAGGAGCTTAGTTCGAGAAATTGATGCTCACCAAAATATTGCTATAACGCAAATATTGCATTCTGAAGATGAAATACTAAGAGAAATGGCAAAGGAAAATATTCACGGTGCAATTATTATTCCACTGAACTTTTCAGAAAACTTAAAATATGGGAGAAAAACATCAGTTCAATTATTAATAAATCCAGGGAGATTGCTTGTTCTTAGCGACATTGGGATGCCAATTTCTCAAATAGTAACAACATATGGAGCAAAGGTAACAGCTTCTGCACTTATGAAAAAAGGAACGCCAGTACTGCAAGAGATTGGTTATGCACAGCCTGTAAAAATAAATTTTCAATATTTATTCAATCCTTATCTTACCTATGGAGATTTAATACTTCCGGGGCTATTGATAATTATTATTTCGCAGATTGTTTTAATTGGTGTTGCAGCATCACAAGCAAAAGAATGGGGAATGAATAAATGGCGCGACCAATTTCTTATTTCAAGAAATATTAGTTTAATTACAACCGGGAAATTGATTTCTTATTTATTGATTTTTATAGTATATGTTTTGATATATTTTATTTTACTTGCTCCATTTTATCACATAAGCTACAATAGCACACTTGTTAATAAAATAATTATTGCAGCATTTGGGGTAGCAGCCTCTGCTTCATTTGGACTTTTTGTCGGAACATTTTTTAAGCATAGAATTACTGTATTTCTCATTTTAGGTTTTACGAGTTATCCGTTCTTTATGCTCAGTGGGTTTGCCTGGCCACAGAACCAATTGTTAGAAGTAATTAAATACATTTCTTATGGATTCCCACTTGTACCTTTTTTGCAGGCAATAATGAAAGTAACTCAAATGCAAAGTCCTATTTACTTTGCAAAGAATGAATTATTAATAATGACTATCCAAACTATCTTTTACTGCACACTATTTTATTTTAGATTGCTAAAAATCAAAAAGCGCAGACTACCAAAAGATTATATTACACAATATATTGAAGGGTTTGATCATCAAACAATTTAAAGTAATAAATATATATGATTTGTAAAATATTAAAAAGAGGCTGTTTCGTATTGATGATACAGCCTCTTTTTATACATAGCAGTGAGATGAAATTATTCTACGAAAAACTTACGCATAGCTTTGCCAACTTTAAGGGAATTAAGAGCCAAACGTTCACAATAATCAATAAAACTTAAATAAAGAAGATTTTGCCAAGTAGTTGAAATGCCGTGGTGCATTCTTTTAGCTTGTTCAGATTTAAAGTGATCGAGACGTGAACGAACTGATTCAAATCTATCATCAATATTCTGATTAAAATATTCTCTATTCATAATAGAATTAGCAACTGAAGTTATTATGCTACTTGTAGATTTTGCAGTTTCAGATAATTCGACAACTTGTTCCTGTGTCAGATACTTGTGGTTGTTATCGAAGTAATCATAGACCTGAACAGCCATTCTTCGTGAAAGAGAAGCAAGCACGTTGAGATAGCCGACCAAGTCCGTAAAAGAATAGGCTTTATTAAGCTCTTCATCATTTAATTTTTTTAACGCTTTCGAAATATAAGGAATTAATAAGTCTGCATCTTTTTGAATTTGCTTAGTTCCTTGCTTACATAGCTTCAGAATACGCAAATCGTTATGAGCCACACCATCGTTACAATTTGTTACTAAATCAGAAATAGAGTGAATGAACTTGCTGCTACCATTAATAATTGCTTCGTATAATTCTTCTTTTGTCATCTGATGTTTAGAAGTAACTTTTTCACGTTCTTCAAATTCTTTTTCTCTGCGTTTGTGGAGAATCGTTGTTCTGAAAACCAAGAAAATGACTAACCCAATCAACAGAATCATACCAGCAAAACTTAAGTACCAGATAATGGTAGCAACTGTTGCTGCAATCAAAGCTGCCATAAATGCAGTGATAAACCAACCGCCAATAACAGTAAGCACACCAGACACTCTATAAACAGCAGTATCTCGTCCCCAAGCTCTATCTGAAAATGCAGTGCCCATTGCAACAATAAATGTAACATAAGTAGTCGATAATGGCAATTTTAGAGAAGTACCAAGAGAGATTAATGCAGCGGCAACCATTAAATTGACACTTGCACGAATTAAATCAAAAGCCGGAGGAGGTGTTTTTTCGTCAGTCCATCTTGGCATTTGTGATTTATCGAAGCGAGATGCAATATATTTTCGAACTTTTTCCGGAGTTATTTTTTGAACAATATCGAAAAATGAAATCACCAATCGAACTAATCCTCTTGAAATTCCAAAACTCTGAAAACGTTCAACTTCTTCTTCCTGACTGCCAAGAGAAACAGACATTTTAGTAACAGTTTTAGATTTCTTCGAGGAATAAAGCACAATAACCATAATAATTCCGGCAATCAAAAGATAAAAAGTATTCGCCCTGTATGGTTCGGTAAGTGCTGTCATTGTAACTTCAAACGGATTAGCAGATGAAGCAGCAGCAATATACGCACTTATTCCTGCAAACGGAGCACCAACGAAGTTTACTAAATCGTTGGCAGCAAAAGCCATTGCTAACGAGAAAGTTCCAGTTAATACAATTCCTTTCAGAATGTTTATTTTCGTAAAAGAAATCAGCAATTGAAAAACAATTGTGCAGAAGACTAAAGAAACCCCAAGTATAGACCAAATATTATTTCCGATCCAATCAACCATTTCCGGAGTGATGAAAGAAGCTCCCTTAATCCCTTTAATTAATATAAAATACAGAATTGAAGTAACTGCAAAAGCACTCCAAATTGCGCCCCACTTACGAAAAGTATTTTCATAATTGAAAGTAAAGATAATTCTGCTAATGTATTGAATTATTGAGCCTGCAATAAATGACAACACAATTGATACAATAATAGCAGATGCAAAAGTCAGAACTCTCGCAGTATTTATATACATATATAGATTAGACAAGTTTCCGTCTGCTCCTAAAATTTTCAATATGGAGACAGCGACACCCGCCCCTAATAGCCCGAAAATTAATGAAACAGTGGTGGAAGTAGGCAGACCAAAAGTGTTGAATAAATCAAGAAGTAGTAAATCTCCAATTGCATAAGCAAGAAAGATGATAATTATTTCCTGGAAATAAAACATTTCAGGATTTACAATACCTTTTCGTGCAACTTCCATCATTCCACTTGAAAAAGTAACTCCCACAAGCATACCCAAAGCAGCAACCGCGAGTATCATTCTGAAAGAAGCTGCTTTGGAGCCAACAGCAGGACCCAGAAAATTAACAGCATCATTGGCAACACCAACCCAAATATTAGTAGTCGCCAGCAAGACCAGAGCAATTACAACAAACAGATAAATTTCCATAAAATTTTCCATAAAATTTTATTAAAGTTTTACAAATTTTCAATTAAAATATTAACAAAAATACTCGCTTATTGAGTAATTATCAAAAATAAAATAGTCTTAACTAAAAATTAACAATTCGATGTTAATCAATTGCTTTAAGTTTCATTAGACAGGAAACACAATCAAATTCAAGTTCGTATCGCTTGTAGGCATTTTGAAGGTAATATTTATTATTATGGTCTCTATTTTTATTTTCTTTTGGACATTCACCGATTTCTCTTCTAATGCAATATTTAGTTGTCATAACAACTTTATTGCTTTTGTTATGGAGAATTTCGAAGGCATTTTCTTTTACATTACGTCCGTGCATCACGTAAAATTTATTGGCGAGCGAGTTTGAGATGTTTTCTGAATAGTCGACAACATCAATTGGGAAAATCGCTGTTCGAAGAGAAATTTTTGTTGAATATCTTTGATAATTGTCAATTATCATTTTTTCTAAAGAAATGAGCAATTTTCTCCTATTAGAATTAAGTTCAGAGATTTTAATATAAATCGGGATTTGAATATTATTGATAATTTTTCTTACTTCAAAAGGAGTATCGTTTGTTTTTCTAAGCTGATTTTCTATGATTTCAGTTTGCTTCGGATTAGAAGAAGTCTGAAAATTGATTTTGCTTTCAACAAAAAGGTTTTCAAAAATAAATTTAATGTTCAAATAATCATTTTCAATTGTTAGTTCAACATCGACAGGTAATTTGCGTGTCGTTTTATTTTGGGAAAGGATTTTTTCAAATTCATAATCCTGATTTCGAAATATCTTTGTGCCATTTTTTATTTTTAGTTGTTTGTTGGGGATAACCCAATTGTTTTCAACTTTATTGACAAGAAAACCTTCAAGTCCTGACTCAGCAAAATAGCATAGTCCATCTGCATTATTAATTTTCTCATTAGTCTGGATTAATATTTTGTTTTTATTAATATTTGAAACAACCCCAATAAACTGCCCAATTGATTTTGGAGTTTCGAAATTTGCCATTTTCGAAGAAGCATCATCAATAAAGTATTTAGTAAAACCTCTGTTAAATGTTCTTTCTGGATTTGGTTCAAAGTGAAGATAAACATTGCCTTTGGAAGATTTACTTAAACCTTGCTTTTTTGCAATCATTTCATCAATTTTTTTTCTGTAAAAAGCGGTAATATTTTTGACGTAGTTAATATCTTTCAATCTACCTTCAATTTTGAACGAGGAAATACCAGCATCGGATAATTTTTCTAAATAGTCCGATAAATTCAAATCTTTCAGAGACAACAGATGTTTTTGTTTTAAAATTGTATTGCTGTCTGCATCGAGTAAATCATAACGCAAACGGCAGATTTGCTTACATTCACCGCGATTACCGCTATATCCGGTTGAATGGAAACTTGCATAACATCTTCCTGACAACCCAACGCACAAAGCACCATAAACGAAGAATTCGAGTTCAGCTTTGGTATTTTGTCTGATTTCTATTATTTGCTTTAAGTTTAATTCACGGGCCAAAATAAATCTGCTAATTCCAATATTATCGAAGAATTTTATTCGCTCTAATTCATAATTGTGCATCTGAGTGCTTGCAAAAATTTGTACCGGGGGCAAATCCATCATAAGAAAAGCAGTATCTTGAATAATAATTGCATCAATTCCAGAATCATATAGTTCTAAAACCAATTTTTTTGCTTGTTCAAGTTCGTTTTCGTAAAGAATTGTATTAAGCGTTACATATACTTTAGCATTATAAAGATGTGCATATTTGCAAAGTTTTTCAATGTCTTGTATTGAATTTCCAACTGATGCTCTTGCACCAAACTTATTAGCACCGATATAAACAGCATCTGCACCATAATTAATTGCAGCAATACCGTATTCTAAGTTTTGAGCAGGCGAAAGCAGTTCAATATATCTGGTATTATTCATTATGTTTCAACAGGTCATTCAAAGCAGGTTCGATACGTTCAAATTCAAATTCAAAACGGGCATCAATTAATCTCTGTGGGATAACTCTTTGACTATTCGTTATTATTGTTGCAGATTCGCCAAAAATAACGTTCAATAAAAACTCAGGGATTTTGAAAAGAACTGGTTTGCGTAAGATATTACCAATAGATAAAGCAAATTCTTTCATAGTGCACGGATTTGGAGCAACAAAATTATAAACGCCTTCGCAGCTTTTATTTTTCGCAACAAACAAAAACATATTAACAAGTTCATCAATATGCACCCAGGGAACATATTGCTTGCCACTGCCGAGAATCCCCCCAAGATAATACTTGTATGGAAGCAACATTTTTTTTAGGGCACCACCCGATGGATGAAGCACTACACCAATTCGAGGAATTACCAATCGACAATTACGCACCTTTAAAGCTTCTTTTTCCCATAGTTCGCATACTTCTGCAAGGAATCCATTGCCAATAGTGCTGGCTTCATTGATAATTTCATCTTTCTTATCACCGTAATAGCCGACAGCACTTGCAGAGATAAAAACTCTTTTGTCATTTTGAGGCAATCTATTAATTATTTCAACTAATGAGCTTGTTATTTTGGTCCGGCTACGAATAATTTTAGCTTTTTGCTTGTCTGACCAACGACGTGAAGCAATATTCTCGCCGGCAAGGTTAATAATTACATCCGATTTTGAAATAGTATCAAGTTTTTCATCATCAGTTAATTTATTCCAATTAACATAATCAATATGGGAAGAGTGTTTAAATTTTTGGCGAGTAGCTACTGTAATATGAGCATTTTCCTTGATGAGTCTATAAATTAGGAATTTCCCAATAAAGCCTGTTCCACCGGTAATAAATACATTCATAACAAAAAAGCGTTTTATTACACTTATTGGTAATAAAACGCTTTTATAAGGAAGTTATTATTTATTGTTGTTCTTCGTTGATAACCCATACTTTTAAAGTAGGAATTACTTCACTGTGAAGTTTAATTTTAACATCGAAAATACCAAGAGTTTTGATAGGGTCTTCAAGAATAACATTACGTTTGTCAATATCGAAGCCACGAGCCTGAAGTTCGTTTGCAATCATTTGTTGGGAAACAGAACCATAGAGCTTGCCTTCTTCGCCAACTTTCATAGGAATAGTAATTTGAACATCGGCGATTTT
>JAOAGZ010000046.1 GCA_026415495.1 Eximiradius proteiniborus
GTGCATGGACGTCTAAATCGTTGCAAGAAAGGCACCTTGGGCATATCAAAACTCTTGATATGATGACAGGACTCTTTAATTCTCAAATTGATGAAATTTTTACATTTGTAAAAGCAAATTACTATTTCGATTTATTTAATAAGCTCAAAAGCTATAATGACATTAATGAAGCCAAAATATATCTTTTTTCTGCTCTTGAAAATACTTTGAAATTGCCTTATTTCCCTAATATTGATGCTGTAAACAACAAAATTATTTCGGATTTGCTGAAAATTATTGACCGTGAGCACGATAGCAAAGCCTTTTTATTACTTTCTAAGCTTGCTTTCCAAAAACATTTGTATAATGACACAATTGATTTTCTTGGAAATGTATTACAAATGGCGCCAAACAACTATGAAGCAAAACTTTTACTTGCCCAATCATATTTCCAAATAGAGAATTACAGCAAAACAATTGATATTTGCACAAATTTAATCGGGCAATCTGATAATAGAGAAGTGCTTAGAATTTTAGCCAAATCCTATTATAAATCCGGGGAATATACAAAAGCAATCGAAGTATGTGAACGTTTACTCAATATAGAAAAAAATAATTTTGAAGTACTTAAACTCATTGCTCTTTCTTATTTTACAACTGGAAATCACAATTCTGCATATCAATATTGCGAAAAAGCACTATCAATTTTCAAGTATGATATAGAATTGCTCTCACTGAAAGCGAACCTGAAAAAAAGTATTTCAGGCGATACTATTGTGAGAGTTGAAGAAACAATTGACAAAGAAATCAAGCCAAAGCCTCAAAAACAAAAAGAGAACGTGGAAATTGTCTCAATCATTATTCATACAAAAAACAATGTTCATTTGCTTAAACGATTGATTAATTCGATATATTCGCATAATTCTAAATATAATTTTGAAATTATTGTCTCGGATAATGCCTCAAATGATGAGACATTAGATGAACTCAAGAAATTTGCCTCATCAAGAATTAATTTTAGATTTATTAGAAATTATCACAGTATTCCAGTATCCAAAGCAATTAATAATGCAATAAAAAATGCTTTCGGCAATTACTTTGTTGTTCTCAACGAAGTTCAGTCAGTTTCCCAGAATTGGTTAGATGTTATCATTGATAATCTAAAAAACACAAGGTCGGTTGTATCTGTGCCAAAACTTTTTCCTGATAGTGGGTTAGTTCATTCAACTGGAATTAAAATTGAAATAAGTAACGAAAAGCTCAACTTTTTATATCAAAACCAAAACGAAGATTATGAAACACTTGTTAATTCTGTTGGAAGAGTTTTTCCCGATGCTTTGTCGGTAAATTGCATCGCTTTTTCTTCTGAATTAATCGAAGAAACAGGACTTTTCGATGAAAGTTTTGAAAGTTTTCTTTTTGAAATTGATTTTTCACTACGTGCAAAAGAATTTGGCTATTCTCCAATTTGCATAACTGACAGTATTGTCATAATAAAAGATTTCCTTGAAATTAATATGCCCACAGAAGCCGAAATTACTTTATTTACTCAAAAATGGGGGAAATTATTTAAAGCTGAAAATACGATAGATAGTATTGATAATCAACAAGAGCAATCAGCCAATCAACGTTTGTTGGAAATGGTAAAAAAATTATCTGAAAAAGGTGAAATTGCTGAAATTCAGAAATTAGGGAATATTTTATTAGTGCCAAATTTGCATTTTTTGAGTGAAAAAGAGATATTGTCGCTGGAAATTAATGAGGAATTATTTAATTCTTGTATTAAAATTGACGAACAAAGTTCCGAGTTCAATTATGAGGATTTATTTGAAATTTCAGATAATAAGCCGGAGCCTGAAAAAGTTTTTTCTGTTAGCAATGTAACACCTGCAAAACCACGTATTCTGTTAACAATGTATGGTTGGGACGAAAGTGGTGGTGGCACTACTTTTCCTCGTTCTGTGGCAATTTCACTTGCACAACGTGGATATGAAGTAGCAGTCTTTTATGCAACAGCGAACCATCCAACAATTCGTCAGCCATATCACTTAGAATCTAAGATAGAGCAGGGAGTGCATTTGTATGGAGTTTATAACCGCCCAACTATTTTTCTGGATGCTCTGAATCCGGAAAGAGAAATCCGAGATGAGCAAATAGTAAGGTTATTTGCACAAGTCGTAGATGAATTTAAACCTAACATTGTTCACTATAACAATTTTCTCGGGCTTTCGTTTGCTATCGGTGAAATTCCGTATTCTAAAGGAATTCCTTCACTTTTTACAACACATAATTACCATATAATCGACCCAATGCTATATCTGTACCGTTCTGATTTATCTTTGTGGCAAAACACTGATTTTTTCCAGAATTCAGAACTTGCGAAAAATTATCCTGAATTACATAACTCATTCAGAAACCGAATAGAAGCAGCTAAAAAATTAGTCAATGAGCATATTACATATACTCTTGCAGTATCTCGGAGAGTAAAAGAACTATTTGTAGATTTTGGAATTAATCCTGACAAGATTACAATTGTTCATCAAGTGCCAGAACAAGCCCAGAAATTGACTTTACAGACATTCAAGAACCGACATCCAGAGTATCCTCTTAGATTTGGTTACATAGGCGGAGTAATGCCTCACAAAGGTGCTCACGTGCTGGTTCAGGCAGCACAATCTATACCTAAAGAAAAAGCTGAATTTTTGATATATGGATTTGTATCACCAGATTACCTTAGGTTACTTGAACGCCTTGATGTTAATAATAGAATTAAATTTATGGGACAATATCAAACTGATGAACTTCCATCAATTGCTGAGCAACTCGATGCAATTGTATTGCCAAGCGTATGGGAGGATTGTGCTCCACTTGTGATAGCCGAAGCACTTGCAATGAAACTACCTGTAATTGCTTCACGATTAGGAGGATTTCCAGATTTTGTAAAACACGAAATTAATGGAAAGCTCTATTCACACAATTCGCCATCTGAGCTTACTAAAATATTATGGGAAGTAGTTGAAAATCCTGAATTAATAAATATTTGGCGTTCTAATTGTAACTTAACTCATAATTTTGATGACTATATTGATCATATTTTAGGTATCTATGAAAAATTAATTGCAGGCAATCGTCCGAATGTTGAAGAAATTAAGTTAATCTTTTAATATGAAAACAACTATTCGCAATGCTGTTATATTATTTGGAAGCACTCTATCTGTTATGGCAGGAGCAATTGTAACTCCTGCCTTGCCTTATATCACCCAGAATTTTTCGAATATTGACAATATTGAATTTCTAACAAAATTAATTTTGTCTCTTCCACCACTATTTATTGCAATTTTTTCACCTATTTCTGGTTATCTATTCGAAAAATTTGGGAGAAAACCAATTTTAATTATTGCAGCTATTCTTTATGGAATTGCCGGAACAACGGGTTATTATTTAAACGACATATATTTTATTTTAGTTGGTCGGGCATTTCTCGGAATTGCAATTTCAGCATTGATGACTGGATTTATTGTTGTATTAGGCGATTTGTTTGATGGTGAAAAGCGAAACAAATTTATTGGCATTCAAGGGGCAATAATGAGTTTCGCTGGTGTTATTTATTTGCTACTTGGTGGATTGCTTGCTGATATTAACTGGAATGTACCATTTATTACTTATGCAGTATCAATTATTGTTGGAATTCTGCTGTTATTTTTTCTGGATGAGACTTCTCATAAAACCCAGACGAGGCAACAAGTTCAGTTTTCTATTAGCTTGAAAACATCATTGATTTATTTAAGTGCGATTTTTGTAATGATTTGCTACTTGATGGTGCCAACTCAGTTACCTTTTTTGATTAATTATCAATTTCCAAATTTCCCGGCATCGAAAATTGGTTTGCTGATAGCAATATGGATTATGTTTTCATCTCTTTCGTCGCTGTTTTATCCTAAGATAAAAAACAGAGTTCCATTTCGTTATGTTTATATGATTGGTTTTTTCATTTGGGGCTTTGGGCATTTACTAATTTATTTTTCATCAAATTTAGTAATGTTGGTTGCATCGCTAATTTTTTCAGGATTAGGAAATGGTTTGGTTGTGCCAAATTTAAAATCACACATTTTAGCACATTCGACAGAATACAATCGTGGAATTAATAGCGGATTTCTTACGACTGCTCTTTATGTTGGTCAATTTCTTTCACCAATTGTTGTTCAGCCAATGTTTCAATATGCCAATATTTCACAAATATTCCCAATTTTCGGAATTTTAATGTTTTTAATTTCTATAGTTTATATTTTTACAAATAAAATTTAGGTGTAAAATGAATTCTTCACCATTTTATATTCAGAAAACCCGAAAATCATTTACTGAGGCTATAGAATCAGTAAAAGCAAGTGCTGCAAAAGCAGGGTTTAATATTGTCGCTGAACATAATATGAAAAACACTTACGAAAGTCATAATCTGCAATGGAAAAGCAATTATACAATATTATCTTTTTGCAATCCAATAAAATCCCATCACGCTTTGAGCTTAGATAAACGTCTTGGATGCTTTATGCCTAAAAATATTATTGTTTTCGAGGATGATGACGGAACTGTGAATATTATGATGATGAAAGGCGACCCAAATAAAATGAATGAATTTTTTCCCGCGCTTGGCATTGGCGAAATGTCTGCCAAAACAATGAGCGAATTAATTAGCATAATTGATAATTCCATTTGATTAGAGGCTAAAATGGATAATTTCGTGATTTGTCAGGTGTGTGGTGCCAAAATTGATGTAAGTAAGGCTCTTTATTTGCAAATAGAGCAGACATTAAAAAATCATTACGAAAAAGAATTTCATAAAAAAGATGAGCAATTCAAACAAGCAATTGAACAATTGGAAAACCAACGTCGAGAAATAGAAGCAGATAAGTTTCGCTTAAATCAAATTGTTCAAGAACAAGTAGAGGCACGCCTTACGAGCGAGAAACAACAACTTGAAGAAAATCTAAAAAATCAAATCTATAACGAAAACAAAACCCATATTGAAGCATTAAAACAGGAATTGAATGAAAAGTCTCAGAAAATCGCTGAACTCAATAATGCATTAGCTGAAATAGAACGTCTGAAACGTGAAAAGCAGGAAATCGAATCTCGATTAAAACTTGAATTTGAAAAGCAACTTACTGATAATATCCTATTAGAGCAAGAAAAATTACGTAAGCATTACGAGGACAATTTTTTGCTCAAACTTAAAGAAAAAGATAAAACAATCGAAGATTTAATGGCAAAATTGGAAGATGCACGACGTCGAGCTGAACAAGGTTCTATGCAACTTCAAGGAGAAGTGCAGGAATTATTTTTGGAGGAAATGCTTAAAGAACTATTCCCTTTGGACGAAATTCAAGAAATAAAGAAGGGACAACGAGGTGGTGATATTATTCAGATTGTGCGAAATAATATTGGAAAAGAGTGTGGTAAAATTTATTATGAAAGCAAGAGAACCAAAAACTACGACAAAGGCTGGATTTCAAAACTTAAAGAAGACAACTTAGAAGCAAAAGCAGATATATTGGTTCTTGTAACGCAGGCAATGCCGGAAGGCAAGGATAGATACTTTTTCGAAGATGGAGTATGGGTATGTCCATTTTCTGAAATTCGAGCTTTTGCAAATGTTATGCGGCTAATGATAATTCAAATATATAATGCTTCTATTGTAAACGTCAATAGAGAAAGCAAAATGGAGCTTGTGTATAATTATCTTACAAGCAGAGAATTTGCAGATACTTTCGAAGCAATCATTACTGGTTTCAATGAACTTCAAAAAAGCTATATCGACGAAAAAAACAAGATAATGAAAATCTGGAAGGAACGTGAGAAGCAATTTGATAAAATTCTTTCCAATGCTGTTAATCTCTATGGTTCAATCAAAGGGCTTGCAGGAAGTTCCATACCTGATATAAAATTATTAGAGTAGAGAAAATCAAGCAAATAATGTTATTCTCGGAACTTATCGTACTTTTAGAAAAGAGAAATAGGTAAAAAATAAGGCTGCTAAAATAGCAGCCTTTTGATTATACGAATGAAAAATTGATTAAGTTCCAGCATTGTAGTTGTTGATATAAGCAATTTGCTCTTCGGTGAGTTGGTCAATTGAAATACCTAACATTTCGAGCTTAGTTTTAGCGATAAATTCATCTTGTTCTTGTGGTAAATCTAATACTTCGCAAGGAAGTTTTTCACCGTTCTTATGAGCTTCTACAAGTCGCAAATGAGCCATAAACTGATTAGCAAAGGACATATCCATAACTTCGGAAGGATGACCTTCGGCAGCAGCAAGATTAATTAGACGACCTTGAGCAAGCAAGAAAATACGGCGACCATCTTTAAGAGTATATTCTTCACAATTTGGGCGAATTGTGCGTTTGGAAACGGAAAGTTCTTCGAGTTCTGGGATATTAATTTCAGCGTCGTAATGCCCTGTATTGCATACGATAGCACCATCTTTCATATTTTCGAAGTGCCATTTACGAATAACATCTTTTACACCAGTTGCAGTAACGAAAATGTCGCCGACTTTGGCAGCTTCGTTCATAGACATTACTTCGTGTCCTTCGAGAATTGCTTTCAAAGCAGCAGTAGCTTTGACTTCGGTGCAAATAGTATTTGCACCTAAGCCTTTTGCACGTTTAGCTACACCGCTACCACAATGACCATGACCAGCAACAACGAAATTTTTGCCAGCAATCAGAACAGATGTGGCACGAATAATACCATCGATTGTGGATTGACCGGTACCATAAACATTATCAAAATCCCATTTTGTTTCAGTGTCATTGACAGCGAAAACTGGATAGAAAAGCTTACCTGCATTTTGGCGAGCACGAAGACGTTGCACACCAGTAGTTGTTTCTTCGGTCCCCCCTATTATCTGATTTTTAGCCATTGTTTCGTAGCTTTCGTGAACAGTGTTGATTAAGTCGCAACCATCATCGAGAGTAAGATGCGGATTGTGATCAATTGTGCGTTCAATACACCAATAAAAATCAGGATGGTTGCCATACCAGGCATAAATAGAAATTCCTTCGTCAGCAAGAGCAGCAGCAACGGCATCATTAGTAGAGAGAGGATTGCATCCTGACCAGGTTACATTAGCACCGGCGGCAGCAAAGGTTCGGATTAGCACTGCTGTTTCTTTTGTAACGTGGAGACATCCAGCAATGGTGTATCCTTTGAAAGGTTTTGTTTCAGCGAATTTTTTACGTAGAGCCATTAGAACAGGCATACGAGATTCAGCCCAATCGATTAAAAGGCGTCCTTCTTCGGCAAGGGAAATATCACGAACGCAGTATTTTCCCTCTACTTCTGAAAAAGAACCTTGTGATTTTTTAGGAGGATAATTTCCCATATTACTTCCTTTATATTAAGCAAAATTTTTCTTTAATATATCAACTAAATCAAGATTTTCCCAAGGGAATTCATTTCGACCGAAATGACCGTATGAAGCAGTTGCTCTGTAAATCGGACGGCGCAAGTTAAATTTCTCAATAATTCCGCGTGGAGTTAAATCTACATTTTTAAGAATAAAATCAGAAACTTCGAATTCAGGAACTTTACCAGAATTATGGAAGTTTACATTAATTGAAATAGGTTGAGCAATTCCAATTGCATAAGAAACCTGAATGGTGCACTCACGAGCAATGCCGGCGGCGACAATGTTTTTAGCAAGATGACGAGCAGCATAAGCAGCAGAACGATCAACTTTTGTTGGGTCTTTGCCCGAAAAAGCCCCACCACCGTGAGGAGCACGTCCACCATAAGTATCCACTATGATTTTTCTTCCAGTAAGTCCAGTATCACCGTGAGGACCACCAATTTCGAAGCGGCCAGTTGGGTTCACATAAATTTTTGTATGTTCATCAATATATTTTTGAGGGATAACATTCATAATCAGATTTTCAATAATATCTTTCCGGATTTGTTCCTGAGACACATCAGGATCGTGTTGAGTAGAAACGACAACTGTATCGACACGCACAATATTATTGTTCTGGTCGTATTCAATTGTAACCTGAGATTTCGAATCAGGGCGAAGGTAAGTCATAATATTTTTTTCTTTACGAATACGTGCAAGTTCTTTCATCAATTTATGTGCATAAGCAAGAGTTGCAGGCATAAATTCAGGGGTTTCGTCGGTAGCATAACCGAACATCATACCTTGGTCACCAGCACCACCGGTATCAACTCCCATTGCAATATCAGGAGACTGGTGATTGATGACGTTAATCACACTGCAAGAATCAGCATCAAAGCGATAACCTGCGTGTTCATAGCCGATTTCGCGAATAACGCCTCGGACAAGTCTTTGCAAATCAACATAAGTTTCAGTAGTGATTTCACCACCAACAACAATAAGTCCTGTTGTAGCAAAGCATTCGCAGGCGACACGGCTATTAGGGTCGTCTTTGAGCATAGCATCGAGCACAGCATCAGAGACCTGGTCGCAAATTTTATCAGGATGCCCTTCGGAGACCGACTCCGAAGTGAATAAATAATGATTTCTTCTATCCATAAAATCCTTTAAAATAACTAAAAAAACTAACTATGGTCAATAGTACTCGAATTACCAATATTCAACCGATGGAAATGTCCATTTAGTTCAGCATTATTACCAACGATTGAATTTTCAAGCAAAGAAGAAGTAACCTTAGCACCATAACTAATGATCGAATCTTTGATGATACTATCTTTGACAACAGCACCATCAGCAACAGAAGTGTATGGTCCAATAATCGAACGTTCAATAATTGCTTTTTCAGAAACAAAAGAGGGCTGAATAATCACTGAATCATTTAGTTTAAGTTCAGTAGGTTTCCGAACAAGCAAGAATCTATTTGTAGAAAGCAAAGTTTCAGGTTTGCCGCAATCATACCAGCCATCAACCGGAAAAGTAACAAATTTAGCATTGTCATTAATCATCAATTGAAGAGCATCAGTAAGCTGGTATTCTCCGCGTGTTCTAATATCATCAGAAATCAGTTTAGAAAGAGAATTAACAAGTTTTTGAGTATCTTTTATAAAGTAAAGCCCAACAATTGCAAGTTTTGAAATTGGTTCATCCGGTTTTTCGACTAATTTTTCGATAAAATGAGATCCGTTAGTAATAACAACACCGAAACGACGAGGGTCTTCAACTTCTTTTACTCCGATTGAATTGCAGCCAGTTTCGAAAGCTAAGCTAAGATCAACATCAAAAATAGTATCTCCAAGAATAATCAGAAGCGGTTCATCTCCATAGGTTTCCCGTCCGGTCCATATAGCGTGCCCAAGACCGAGCATTTGCTTTTGCTCAACGAAATCAACTTTCATCATCGAATATTTTTTTGTAACAAATTCTTCAACCAAATCACCCATATAACCGGTAATAATGGTTGCGTCGGTAATACCTTGTTGGAGAAGAGAATCAAGTATATGAGCAAGGATTGGCTTCCCTGCAACGTTTAACAATACTTTTGGCTGAGAATATGTGTGAGGTCTTAACCTTGTCCCAACTCCTGCAACTGGAATAACTGCTCTCATAATAAGAAATAATTAATATTCATAAATTTAGTGATTACTAATTTACAATTTTTTTCTTAAATGATTTATAAAAAATACAATTAAAATTTAATAAATATCATCAACATATGTTAGTTCATCAATTGGTGGGCGAACATAATCAACGCTGATTTTTCTTGGTGGCAATTCTAAAGTCGGAGGAGTAACGTCCTCGTATTTAATCATTTTGAGGATATGAGCAATACAATTAAGACGTGCTCGGCGTTTATCGTCGGAATGGACGTTATACCAAGGACATTGTTTGGTGTCTGTGTAACGAAACATTTCGTCTTTGGCTCGGGAATAATCGCTCCATTTATGCCAAGAAGCAATGTCGATATCGGAAAGTTTCCAGCGTTTCATAGGATTAGTTGCTCGTTCACGAAAACGAATTTCCTGTTCTTCATCGCTGACGGAAATCCAATACTTTAGCAAGATAATTCCAGAACGAACAAGCATTTTTTCGAATTCCGGACAAGAACGAAGGAATTCCTGATATTCGTCTTCGGTGCAATAGCCCATAACACGTTCAACGCCAGCACGATTATACCAACTACGGTCGAAAATCACTATTTCGCCAGCACTTGGCAGATGAGCAACATAACGTTGGAAATACCATTGGGTTCGTTCTTTGTCGGAAGGCTTCTCAAGAGCTACTACACGGCAACCACGAGGATTGAGTGGCTCAACTATGCGTTTAATTATACCTCCCTTGCCTGCTGCATCACGTCCTTCGAAAATAATTACAACACGTAAGCCTTTTTGCTTGACCCAATATTGAAGTTTTACAAGTTCTTGTTGGAGCTTTGCAAGTTCTTCTTCGTAAAAATCTTTGGAAATTTTGCCTTTCTTATTGAATTTTTCAATAGGTTTGTCTTTTTTACCCATAAAACACCTTCAAGATTATTTATTTTTAAATTATTGAAAAAAGTTATTAAATTCAATTAATAATGTTTCATAATCTATTAATTCTTTTCAATGAATAAGAAACTGTATTTAATTGATGGAATGAGCATAGTTTTTCGCGCTTATCACGCAATGAAATCAACTGACCTGCGAAATAAGAATGGCGAACCAACAGGTGCAATTTTTGGTTTTGTCAATATTATAACTTCGTTTTTGGAAAAGGAAGCTCCCGAATATTTGGCTATAGTATTCGATACCGAGCATCCAACTTTTCGGAAAGAACTTTATGACCAATATAAAGCAAACAGAGATAGTTTCCCGGAAGATTTAGCTCCACAGTTATTAAAAATTAAAAAGTTTATACATTTAGTTGGGATAGAACAAATTGAAGTGCCAGGTTTTGAAGCAGACGATGTGATTGGAACAATAGCGAAGAAAGCCTCAAAAAACGGATATGAGGTATTATGCCTTACAAGCGATAAGGATTATTACCAATTAGTTGACGAAAAAATAAGTTTGATGAAACCTTCGCGAAAAGGAGAAGAGTTTGAAATAATACGCAGGTCGCAAGTTTTTGAAAAATTTGGGGTTAAGCCTGAGCAAGTTGTAGATGTATTAGCATTAATAGGAGATACCAGCGATAACGTGCCCGGAGTAAAAGGTATTGGGGAACGAACGGCAATACCACTGGTTCAGGAATTTGGTTCTATCGAAGAGATATATAATAATTTGGATAAAATTGAAAAATCTTCTATTAGAAGCAAATTGGAAAACGATAGAGAAAACGCTTTTTTAGCAAAAAAATTAGTTACAATAGACACAAATATAGAGAAAGACTTTAATTTGGAAGAAATGAAGTTGAAAAATCCAGATTATTATGGATTAGACAAATTTTTTGAGGAATTATCATTTGTTCAGATTCGCCAGAAATGGCAACAGAAAGGAAATATCAGCCCTCATTTTGACACAATGAATAATTTTCAATTGAATGATATTGATAAAATTCAGATTAATTATCATACAGTTTCAAATTCAAATATTCGTGAAATCATTCAATATCTTAATAGTTTCGAAACTATTGCATTTGATATTGAAACGGATTCTCTCGATAGACAAACCTGTGAAATAGTTGGCGTTTCATTTTCAGTAAAGGCAGGTGAAGCATTTTATTTTCCAATTTCACAGCGAAAAGATAAAAATATTTTCAGTAACGCGACTACTCTATTTGATTTTTCGAATAGTCAAGTTCCAAATATTCAAGATAAAAACGAAAGTGAAATTCCATTTGAAACAGCTATTAGTGAAATAAGGAAAATTTTAGAAAATCCAAAAATTGCAAAATGTGGTCAAAACGCGAAATTTGATGCATTTATTTTAAAAAGGTTTGGAATTAATGTTCATCCCATAACATTTGACACTATGGTAGCAGATTATTTATTAAATCCAGAAGCACGACACAATCTTGATGCATTGAGCGAGCGTTGGCTTAATTATAAGCCTATACCAATTTCTGATTTAATCGGGGAAAACAAAAAACAGCAAATTTCTATGCGAGAGGTTCCCATTGATATTGTTTCGAAATATGCCTGTGAAGATGCTGATTTGGTGATAAAGCTGAAAAACGTGTTAGAAAAAGAACTTGAAAAAGCAAATATGTCCAAATTAGCAAATGAAATTGAGTTCCCATTAGTATCAGTTCTTACAGATATGGAATACGAAGGAGTGAAAATTGATAGAAATGTTTTACAATCAATTTCAGTAGAACTTAATGAAGAAATTTTACAGCTTAAAAAGACAATTTTTGATTATGCAGGTGAAGAATTCAATATAGATTCACCAAAACAATTAGGAGAAATTTTATTTGATAAATTACAGATAAAAGCATTGAAGAAGACCAAAACAGGATATAGCACAGACGCTTCGGTATTGGCTGAATTGGCATCTAAATATCCAATTGCAACAGCAATATTGGAATATAGGCAGTTAGTGAAGTTGAAATCAACATATGTCGATGCACTGCCGGGACTAATTAATCCACAGACAGGTAAAATTCATACAAGTTTTAATCAAACAGTTGCTTCGACAGGCAGATTGTCTTCGACTGATCCAAATTTGCAGAATATCCCAGTTCGAACTGAAAAAGGAAGAGAAATCAGGAAAGCATTTGTTCCTACAAAGGAGGATAATGTGATAATTTCTGCAGATTATTCTCAGATAGAGCTTCGAGTAATGGCATATATATCGCAGGACAAAAATTTAATAGATGCTTTTAAGCGCGGGCTTGATATACATTCAGCCACAGCGTCTTTATTATTTAATATTGATATTGAAAAAGTAGATAGTACCCAACGAAGAGTTGCTAAAACAGTAAATTTTGGGATACTATATGGACTTGGAAGTTTTGGGTTGGCACAAAGATTAGGTATTTCAAGAACAGAAGCTTCAGAAATTATAGATAACTATTTTAAGAAATACTCTGCAATAAAAGATTACATTAATACAACGATAGAATTTGTTAGAAGGAATGGGTACGCAGAAACACTATGCGGAAGGCGGAGATATTTTACTGATATTAATAGCAAGAATTCTAATTTAAGATCTGCAGCTGAACGTGCAGCGATCAATATGCCTATACAGGGAACTGCATCAGATATGATAAAAATAGCAATGATACGTATTCATAACCGATTATCATCAGAAGGTTATAAAACACGTATGATAATGCAGGTACACGACGAATTGGTATTTGACGCACCTGAAAAAGAGCTTATTCCAATCTCCCAACTTATCGAAAGAGAAATGAGTAACGCTTTGCCGTTAGGCGAAGTTCCCGTCGCAGTAGATATTGGCTCTGGGAAAAACTGGCTCGAGGCACATTAGCCGTTAATATATTTTCATTTTAACAATCAGAACATATGTTTTAGTTACTAAATTCAACACCATAAAATAATATAAAAACATTTTGTCCTCCGAACAATTGGCTAAAATTAGCCCTGCAATAATCTCATATAAGCATTTGGATTCTGGTTCGACTGACTTAGTGAAACAAGAGAAGCTTGTTGCAAGAATTGCGACTTTATAAGTTGCAGTTGTTCTTTTGCAACGTCAGCATCTTCAAGACGAGAAATAGCAGCCTTGTAGTTCACGATTTGGCTTTTTAGCAAATCCTCCTGAGAAGATAGTCTATTTGAAATACCGCCAAGATAAGATGCTACTTTGTTGATATTCTCAATGGCATTTGCAAGACTTGTAAGAGTAACGTCTATTCTTCCGATGTCGAATATCCCAAGGTTATTAATCGAGACGCTGTCTAATAATCGCAGGTCAAGACCTGTAATTCCACCAAACATATTAGTTTGAAGAGAATTAACATCAAAATAGTTACTTTCGACATTAAAATCAACATTTTCTCTTCTCATATCAATATTGATAGAAAGCAAAGTGTTTCGAGCGTCAAGACCAATAAGGAAGTTAGCAGTATAAGAACCGCTTAGAAGCTGAGCCCCACCAAATACAGTTGAGTCAGCAACTGTTTGGATTTGCTGAGCCATACGATAAGCAGCTTTTGCAAGAGCAACTTTTTCGTCAGTCCCCATAGCACCAGAAGCAGCTTGTGCTGTAGCATCTTTAATTTTGATCATTAATTCATTAATATTGTCAAGAGAATCCATTACAATGTTTGCAACATTATGAGCATCACCGACAGTATTTAGAGCCGATTGCAAAGCACCGTTGCGAGCCATAAGGGAACGAGAAGTAATATATCCTGCAACATCGTCAGCTGCATTATTAATTCTTTTACCCGTTGAAAGTCTCAGTTGGCGGAGAGAAACATCACGATTAGAGACTTCAAGAGCGTTGTATGCATTTTCGGACGGAATATTTGTCCTTATTCTTGAATTTCCACCGATAGCAAATGGCATTGTATCACCTATTAATTAATAAACATTTATTATCTTTGTATCAACTGCAAAAATGCTTGTGGATTAGTATTTGCTTGAGCTAACGAAGCAAGAGAAGCCTGTTGCAAGAACTGTGATTTGATCAATTGTAATTGCTCTTTTGCAACGTCAGCATCCTCAATTCTCGAAATAGCAGCGTGATAATTTGTAATCTGTCCCTTTAACAAATCTTCCTGGGAGTTTAGCCTGTTAACAATACCGCCAATTAATGATGCAACCTTGTTTACATTGTCGATAGCTCTAGCCAGAGATGTTATTGTTGCTGGAAGCATACTATCGTGGAAGATACCTAAATTATCAGGAGTTACATTATCTAACAATCTGAGGTCTAATCCAGTTACACCAGCAAAATTTTCAGTCTTCATTGAATTTACATCAAAATAATTACTTGGGATATTGTAGTCCGGGTTTCTAAAAGTCATATCAACACTTAATGTAATTAGTTCGTGGCGAGCGTTAGTCCCAATAACATAATTAGCAGAATAGGAACCATCAAGAAGCTGGCGACCACCGAACACTGTAGAATCGACAACAGTTTGAATTTGCTGAGCCATACGATAAGCAGCTTTTGCAAGGGCAATTTTTTCGTCAGTACCCATTGCACCGGATGCTGCTGTAGATGCACCTTCTTTAATAAGGTTAAGTAAGTTGTAAATGTTATCGAGAGAGTCCATAAGGATGTTCGAGACATTATTTGCGTCGCCGACAGCCAAAAGAGCTGCTCTCAATGCACCATTACGTGCTTGTAAGGCACGAGAAGTAATATACCCTGAAACGTCATCTGCGGCATTGTTAATTCTTTTACCTGTTGATAGCCGCAGTTGTCTGAGCGAAATATCTCGGTTTGAAGTTTCCAGAGAATTGTAGGCATTCTCCGCTGAGATATTCGTCCTAATTCTTGCGTTTCCTCCAATAGCAAATGGCATTCTACACCTCCTGTGTTTGTAGCAATTGCCGGGGGAGCATTCGCTACAATCCAACTATTAATTAGTAAAACGATATTTAATTTTCAAATTCACAAATACTATTTTCAATATGTATGCCAACATCATACCACCATCAATTCTTTTAACTCTATCTTATCTGAAAATCAAAAGCAAAAAATTCATATTCTTCATAGAAAAAAATTTGCCATAAATGAATATTTTGTACGCAATGAAGGAATACACAACTCTTAAAAGTCTTGGTAAATCTATATTTTAAAGAAAAGGAATTACTCAAAACAACTAAATGATTATAAGTATTGCAAGTATGATATTTTGCAGATAGTTATTCAAACGGCTAATATTCGCCAAGACAACAACAGAATTATTCCGTAAAACAGTTTTTTTTGCAATCAAAAAATTGAAACTCCGAATAATATACTTGAACAATTTTAGACAATCGAATAATATTATGCACAAATTTGGAATATTTTTCGTTAATTGGTTTATTAATAAATGTCAATAAATGAATAATAATTATGAAAACAATCTTAATAGTGGGTGCAACAACAGTTACATTAGCATTAATAAGCTACTCGATAGCAATCATTAGTGAGCAAAGAAGCAAAGTTGTTTCAAAAAAAGTTTTATACTTTTTAACTACGGGTTGGATGTTAGATGTATTAGCAACAATAATGATGATTATTGGCTCAAATAATACTCCTTTTACGCTGCACGGTGCAATTGGCTATTCTGCATTAATGCTAATGAGTATTGAAACATATTTAATATGGAAAATAAAGATAAATAATGCCTGGAATGTGGAAGTACCGAAAAATATTCATTTATATTCACGGATTGCCTATATTTGGTGGGTAGCCGCATATATTACAGGTAGTTTACTTGTTTTTATAAAGTAAATTAATCAATAATTAACTATTTTATACTTGCTTATTAATAAAGTATATAATATATTTGTTTTATGAAAACTAAGTATTATTTGATAATATTTTTATTTACATTTACGCTATCACTAATAGCGGGTGATGTCTTTATTTCTTCTTTTACTGCTAATTCTACATCAAACTCCATTGTCTTAGAATGGAGAACAACAGATGAAACAGGATTAAACAAATTTGAAATAGAGCGATCAATTAAAGGCTCTCCCTTCCAAAAAATCTCAGAAGAAAAAGCAAAAGGTATCCCTTCATTCTATCGTTATGTTGATAGTGATGCTTTGATGAAAATATCCAGTGAAATTGACAAGAATGACCTATCTACATTAAATAAAAATTTCTACATCTATAGAATCAAATCTCTTTTCAACAATGGCAATGTAGTTTATAGTGATGAAGTAAAAGTAAATCACACTGTAAACAGTATTCGCCGTACCTGGGGAATGATAAAAGAAATGTTCAAATAATTTTTTGTTAATATTTTTTTCATTCTTTAAAATAATTTCTATTAGTTTCGTTCAATTTAATTAGTTCGGTTAAAGTTTTTAGTGTCTAAATATTTTTTTCCTATTGTTAGGAGTTTTTATGGCTAAAAAATGTTTTACCTATTTGTTAGCAGGTATATTTTTAATATTGCTATCTGCTAATCTATCATCTCAAACACAAAATCTTACTTTTACTGTTCCCAATAGTCCATCACAATATGCATATGCCTCACACTCTCTCAATGATGCCGGATGGACAACTTTTACACGAGCTGATACCGGCTTAATAGCATCTGTTTCGGTAACATTTACCTGGACAACAGATGATTGGCCAGACGAAGGCTCATTTGTTATCCGTCATCCTGATAACACAACTTACAATTTAATTACCAATGGAGTTACATCAACAG
>JAOAGZ010000047.1 GCA_026415495.1 Eximiradius proteiniborus
GCCTATAACAGTATAAAAAACTTTAAAAGCTTCGTAGCTCAAATAAGATCAGCGTCTTCTTCAAAACTTGATAGTTTGAAACAATATCTTTTAGAGGAGAAAAATGCAAGTTTAAGAAATAGTCTAAATTTGCAAATAAACTTATTGCTGGCACCTGGGGAATGTATATTATTGATTCTTACGGTGACGGTGGACACGAAGCAACCAATATTACAGTTTCTATAGACTATACAATTCCTCCACCGATGGCTTATTCATCTTCAACTGTTTTGCAAGTTACTAATGCAGTCGCTCCTGGGGCACCCAAAGCTCCAATCATAGCAATCAAAATAATTACTATTGGATTGAGCCCAGCAATCAATGCAACAAATTTCTATTTGTCAACCGCCGGGACAACTGATTTAGGTGATATTTCGAATGCAAGAATTTATTATACGGGAAACAGTGCAGTATTTGACACAACTACACAATTCGGAACTGTTGTTGTAACACCAACAGCATCATTTAATATTTCAGGAAATCAAACATTGGCGTTTGGAGACAACTACTTTTGGCTAACTTTTGATGTCGATTCTTTTGCGACACAATATAATTTTATAGATGCAACGTGTGATTCAATTGTAGTCAATGGAGTAACAAGATTTCCAGCAATAACTAATCCAACAGGTAGTCGAAAAATAGTCGCTCCATTCAATGGGAATTATTATGTCGGCACTGGTCAAGTTTATACTAATTTAAGTTCTTTAGCATTTGATATTAGTTCGGTTGGGCTTACAGGTATTGTAAATGTTTACGTTAAGAATGATATTACAGAACCACAAAGAATTACCTTCTTTACTCCTCCGATGGGCAATGGCTACCAAGTTCGTATACGACCGGATGCTAATACTACAGCAACAATTTCTGCTAATCACGGAAGCCAGGTTATGCTAATTGATGGATTTAATAATATAAGAATTGATGGTTCAAACGTACCTGGCGGAACAACAAGAAATCTAACATTTGCAAATAATAGCACTGCATCTGTTGCACACGGAATTTTTGTTCAAAATTGTTCAATGTTTGAATTAAAAAATGCGAACATACAAAATGGAAGCTCAAATACAGGAACTGGTATTGTTATTTCAACTGTCAATACGGCTACGATACAAAACAATGCGATAACTAAGGCTAATATTGGTATGACAATTCAAAATAATAGCCAAAACATTAATATTATAGGTAATCAAATTGGGAGTATGACGATATCGAATACAGTTTCTGTGGCAGGAATTAACTTTGGTACCGGTACTGGATTTACTACAAGTTGTGATGGTTTTAATGTTTCAAATAATAAAATTGATGGACTTATTTACACTGGAACTTCAGCAACATTCACTTATGCATTTTTGATTAGTAATGCTGTAAATGGTGTTGTCGAAAATAATAAAGTATTGAATGTTGTAAATAGTGCAGGCAACCACATTTCATTCAGAATTACGGCAACAGAAGCTACACCTCCAAGAGACTTAAGTTTAATTGTTCGAAATAATTCAGTCAGTAACGTAAGCGTATCTGCTTCTAGTGGTAATTACTTTGGTTTCTACAATACAACTTCTCAAAACGTAAAGATATTGCATAACACGATTAATATTGGAAGTTCATCAGTAGCTCCAATTGCAATAGGACAACGCTATCAAACCGGATGTCTCAATTACCAAGTTAATAATAATATATTTGTTATTAACCCAGCTACTACTGGCGGATTAAAGTATATATATTATTTGGATGCAACTCAAGCTGCTACTCCATTCTCTAACATAAATTACAACTTATATAATTTGATGACAGGGGCAAATTTTGCATTCTATCTTGGTGCAGCTCAGGCAACTTTAGCTAACTGGACAACCGCTCTTGGCGGTGGAACTGCTGATTCTGATTTCAATAGCATAATGAAACTTCCTACATTTGCAAGTGCTGGCACTCCATATCTTGAAGGTTCAGTTCTTGCTGATCCGCAATATATTGTGCCATTGCATAATGACGTTGAAACTGATATTGATGGAGAAACAAGAACAACATTAAATAACCTCGCAGGTGCAGATATTTTAATCCCTTCGGAAATTCAATTCACTACAAACTTACCACAATTCAAAGAAGAAACTGCAGGTATTACTGCTCTTGTTTACAGCGTAACTCCTCAATTAGGAACTACGTTTAATGACGGTATTACTCGAACTCCTCCAACTGGCGATTTGCCAGCAATGAATTATACCTGGTTCTTTAATAATAATGAGATTCAAACAGGAGTTAATAATTTTATTATTAATAGAAACAACTTATCTATTGTAAATACTAATGCAACTAACCACAACGGACAGTATTACTGTGTGGTGGATTTCTTTGGGACTTACGGAGTAACTAATACCTCAACCCTATCTATTGTGAATCTTCCTCGCCCTGTGTTGGTATCTCCTGTTTCAGGTACTCAAAATGTTCCAATTACACAGGTTTTCTCGTGGGGTGCTGTAAACACTGCTCTTCAATATCAAATTCAAGTTGCTTTTGATGAGAACTTCCAATATATTTTTGCTTCTAACATAGTGGGAACAAACAGCACATCATTTGCAAGCTTACCATATTTCGCTAATATGTTCTGGCGAGTTAGAGCAATAAGAAATGCAGACACAAGTTTATGGAGTAATGTTTGGATGTTTAAGACTGTTGGACCACCGATTGCTCCTCCGGCAATTATTGCACCTGACAATAATTCTATTGACCTGCCTCTGACAGTTTCGTTTGTTTGGTATTCATTCCTTTCAGCTACAGGTTATACATTACAAGTTTCAACAGTAAGCAATTTCTCCACAACAATTTTCAATCAGGTTGTTACAGATACTTCAGTAACAATTTCTAACCTTCTGCCAAACACTCAATATTACTGGAGAGTTCGTTCTCTACGTGGAACAGAAATTAGTGCCTGGTCTACTGTCAGAACTTTCACAACTGGTTCGGGATTAATCATTCAATCTTATTCTCTCTGGAACGGATGGAATATGATTAGTGCTTACGTTGAACCTACAAGTAACAGCATCAGTAGTATTATGCAACCATTGACCGGTAATTTACAAATGCTCAGAAATTTTGCAGGTCAGGTTTATTCTCCACCAGTAACAAATACACTAACCAACTGGGATAAATACCAAGCATATCAAATGAGACTTACAACAAGCACAGTATATAATTTAGAAGGAACTCAAATTGTTCCGGAAAATACACCAATTACGCTAAATATGTTAGGTTGGTACTGGATACCATATTACAGAACTTCTCCTGCACCAGTGGCAACGGCTCTCGCGTCAATTAGTGGGAAATACTTGCAGGTAAAAACAATCACCGGACAGGTATATATGCCACCATTTGCTAATACGCTTACTCAACTTGAACCCGGAAAAGGATATATGATACGCCTTATTGCTAATAATGGTATACTTACTTATCCAGCAAACGGAGCAATAAAATCTACTGCAAACAATAGTAATATCAAAGAACCAAAATACTTTGTTCGACCAAATTTATCAACCGGCAAAAATGCTTTCATTGCACTTGATATTAAAGCAAACGAAGGCGATGAAATTAGTGTATTTACACGTGATGGAATGCTTGTAGGTTCAAGTGTTTGGCAAGAAGGTTTGCGTGGTGTAGTAGTCTGGGGTGATGACGAATATACAATAGAAAAAGATGGTGCTTATGAAGGTGAAGAGTTAATCATCAAGATATTGAATAAATCAAACGAAACAATTGGCAAACTTTGTATCACTGAGAATGTAGATTTAGCAAACGGAAACAGCTATTATTCACTACGTTACGAAACTGATGCAGTAGTTATGTTGAAAGGTAAAGTTGAATTTGAACCTACAAGTGTAATGATTGCTCCACAGCCAGCAGCAAATGAATTGTATATTACATTAGGACAAGTTTCGGATAATACTGTTGATATTGACATTTATAATCAGAACGGAGATTTAGTATTTAAAAATAATGTCAATCATACGAATGGAGCAATAAAACTCAATGTAAGCAATCTACCAAGTGGAGTTTATAACGTAATAATTCGCAGTGGAAATACAACTTTAAAAGAAAGAGCATTGATTTTGCGATAATACAAATTCAAGCTTTTCTAAGTAAAGGGGTTGTTTTAAAAAACAACCCTTTTTTTCGGCAAATTAGAAAGTTGAATGAAAAGATAATAAAGAGTGTTTATTTCTCATCTCTTATATCAATAAATATTTATATTTCTTGAAAATACGATAGCTCACTGTAGATATATCTAAATAATGTATGCTGTAAAAAAAATTAGCTTTCAAGTATTTTCAAGTAAAATTGATATTCAATACTCAAACAATTAATCAATAATTCTGGCATATATTTTGAGTGTTTTTTAAATTATTACAGGCTTTTTTTGGGGGGAAAATATGAACGAAGCATTATTAAAAGCAGGTTTTATTCTTACTTCTGCATTTATTTTTGTGCTTATCAATTCTGATATAGTTGTTAAAGTATCCACTTACATTAAAAAACAGATTGTCGGCAATCAGAAGAAATGAAAGTATATTTCAAATATATAGTCTTTTTGCTTATTATTCTACTTGCATCGGGTTGTGCAAGCAGTGTCCGGTTTTCGAGCAATCAAACTTGTGAAACAACACGAAAATATGAATCCGGGAATGACAGAACACTTCCCAGAAACACTTCTGAAATAGGTAAAATTGAGCAGAGACAAGAAACAAATAGTTCGGAAAGAGAAAAAGTCGTAAAAATTGCTCAAAGCTGGATAGGAACTCCATATGTTTGGGGAGGGAATACCCGCGATGGTGTTGATTGTTCTGGATTTGTAAAAAACGTTTACGAAAGTATAGGAATTATTCTTCCGAGAACAGCCCAACAGCAATTTGAGTTTGCAAATAAGATTAGCAACAGAGAATTACGTCCAGGAGACTTGCTATTTTACCGAAAAGGTAATAAAATATCTCACGTAGCAATTTATATTGGTAAAGGTGAAATAATTCATTCATCTTCGTCTGCAAAAGGAGTGATTAAGCAGCCATTCAATGATAACTATTTATTGAGCATCTACGCCGGAGCTGGACGAGTATTAAATTAAATAACAACTGTGAAATTTCTGGGTAACGCTCGTAAGACTCCTTCCTTCAATAAATATTCTCCAAACTTGTCGCTGAATATCGAAAAATGTGAAACTAAACATTTTGATTTTAATAAAAATTTGTCAAGTTTTTCGATAATACTGTCCTTTTCATTCGTAATAGACTGAAAAAAAGTGTCTTTTACCAAATACTCGTTAATCACAAGAGAACAATAATCAGAAAATGAATTTATTATTTGCAAAAGATTTGGTTTAATTCCGATTGAAGGACTATCTGCAAAAATCTCAATTCTAATGATAATGTTTTCATTAGGCTTTCTTGCAAAGAAAAGCAAGACAACCGGTTGAGAATTAGCAATGGCAAATATGTTGTATTCGGAAATTTTTGACAAAATCTGAAGAAAATCATTTGAATTTGAAAGTTCAGGCAAATCAATTTTTAACAAATATAGCTTTTGCAAGTCGAATTTGTTTGAACTTTGGGATAGTTTGTTGTAGAGTTCCTGCAATGGAAGAAAAACATCTACAAAGCGTCTTGCTAATTCAACATCTTTGCCGAGAGATATTACAACAGTAAAAATAGCATTGAAATATGCCGATTTTGAATGTATATTATCATTGAAATTTAAATTATCCAGAATATTTGAAAAGTTTAAAACTTCTGATCGGAGAATAGTAGTTTTTTTAACTAACAAAAAATCAATAATATCAAGGAGGCGTTGACTTTCCGGAAGGTTGAGCACTCTTGCAACATCTGAGCTGGGACGCAATTTCCCGGAAAATGATGTAGAAACTGAATGAACAAGCAACACAAGCTGAGGCTCTACTTCAGCAACATAGAAAAACAGGACATCACCCGCTCGCAATTTACTGTGAAGAGAAGCAGAAAATGTGCCCATTGGCAGTTTTACTTTAGCAATTTCCTTATCGATTATTTCGAGAACGGTTCCCAATACAACTTCGCCAACTTTTAACTTTTGCGTTTCTGTTTTGAGTTGCTGTCGGGACCGCATTGGAACATAGTAGTTGCCAGAGCCTCCACCCTGCCCTGTTCGGTCTGGTCCACCAATATTTCCAATATCGTTCATTAGAATTGTTTTAAAAACTTATAATTATTTTCATACAATAATCTTATGTCGTCGATACCAACCCGCAACATTGTAACACGCTCTATTCCAAAGCCAAATGCATAGCCAGAGTATTCTTCCGGGTCTATGCCACAATTACGTAAAACATTTGGATGCACCATACCACAGCCAACCACTTCGAGCCAACCTGAATGCTTACAAACCCGGCAACCTTTTCCTCCGCAAAGGTAACAGGTAATATCCATTTCAGCGCTGGGTTCTGTGAAAGGGAAAAATGAAGGACGGAAACGAAACTTAATATCGCTACCATACATTTTTTTAGCAAAAACCATCATTGTTGCTTTTAGTTCAGCAAAATTTACGTTTTTGTCGATATATAAACCTTCTATTTGGTGAAATTCTGCAAGAGAACGAGCGGAAATAGCTTCATTACGATACACTCTGCCCGGCATAATTGTTCTAATTGGTGGTTTCTGAGATTGCATCACACGAATTTGAACAGGCGAAGTATGTGTTCGTAGTAAGATATTTTGTTGGTCAGATTTTATAAAGAAAGTATCCTGCATATCGCGGGCAGGGTGGTCGGGCTGAAAGTTTAAGGCATCGAAATTATGGTATTCGTCCTCAATATCTGGACCAGCGGCAACAGAGAATCCCATACCGACAAAAATTTCTACCATTTTATCCAAAGTTTGATAGATTGGATGGTAGGAGCCTTTGGAATGGCGTCTTCCGGGTAAAGTGAGATCAATTGTAGGTCTAGAAATCTCTTGTTCATCAAATTTATCTTTAAGTAGTCTGAATTTGTCTTCGACTGCTTTTTTGCAAAGATTAAGTTCTTTGCCAATTACGGGTTTTTCTGCTGGTGGAACTGTTTTCATCCTATCGAAAAGAGCCTGTAATGGACCTTTTTTCACTAAATAATCGAGACGGAATTGTTCAAGTTCCTTTGAATTACCTATATTTTCAAGTTTGGCTAGCATTTCCTCTTTTAATTGAATTATTTCGTTGAGCATAAATCAACCCCAAATTAATTATTAATAAAACTGTAATTTATTAAAATAAAATTAAGTTTCAAACAAACTTTTATTAAGATAAAATTTATCAGTTCAGAAAACGTTTTACAAAACTGTTTGTTTCAATTTAGATTTGATGAAATGAAAATACTAATATTATGTACCGGGAATTCCTGCCGTAGCCAAATGGCAGAAGGTTTTTTAAAGCATCTTGATAGATCGTTGGAAGTTTATTCGGCAGGCACTCGTCCGGCAAACGAAGTAAATCCAAATGCTGTGCAAGTTATGCAAGAAATTGGAATAGACTTGAGCAAGCAATTTCCAAAGCTTGTGGATAAATTTATCAACGAGGAATTTGACTACGTTATTACTGTTTGTGATAATGCAAAAGAGACTTGTCCTGTATTTACAGGCAAAGTGCAAAATCGCCTTCATATCCCGTTCGACGACCCTGCCGATGCAATTGGTTCCGAAGAAGAGGTGCTTGCGGTTTATCGTAGGGTGAGAGATGAAATCAAGGAACAGTTTTCGAAATTTTATAATGAAATAAAGAACAAATAATATGGAAAAAATTGCTAAAAAACTCAGCTTTCTTGATAGATTTCTAACATTATGGATATTTATTGCAATGGCAATTGGAATTGCTATTGGTTATTTGTATCCCGGCATTACTCATTTTTGGAGCAAATTTGAATACGGCACAACAAATATTCCTATAGCATTAGGACTAATATTGATGATGTATCCGCCACTGGCAAAAGTAAGATATGAAGAATTACCCAAAGTATTCAGAAATTTTAAAGTTGTGGGACTATCTTTGCTGCAGAATTGGATAATCGGACCACTGCTTATGTTTTTTCTTGCGATAGTATTTTTGCGGGACTATCCTGAATATATGAATGGATTGATTTTAATCGGGTTAGCGCGATGCATAGCAATGGTTATAGTATGGAATGAACTTGCAAAGGGCGACACTGAATATGCGGCAGGACTTGTCGCTTTTAACTCGATTTTTCAAGTGCTGTTTTTTTCAGTTTATGCGTATATTTTTGTTACTTTATTGCCTAAATACTTTGGACTTCAGGGCACAATCGTAGATATTTCAATCGGGCAAATCGCCGAAAGTGTTTTTATATATTTGGGAGTGCCATTTATTGCTGGTTTACTGACACGTTTTATACTAATCAAAGTGAAAAATAAAATTTGGTATCATACAAAGTTCATTACACGAATAAGCCCAATTACATTAATCGCTCTATTATTTACAATCATTGCAATGTTTTCGCTAAAAGGAGAATACATTGTAAAAATACCATTGGATGTAGTCAGAATTGCAATACCGCTTTTGCTATATTTTGTGCTTATGTTTCTTGTTTCTTTCTATTTAGGAAAAAAGATCGGAGCGGATTACTCTAAAACTGCTACACTTTCGTTTACTGCTGCAAGTAACAATTTTGAACTTGCGATAGCAGTTGCCATTGGGGTGTTTGGTTTGCACTCCGGGGAAGCTTTTGCAGCGGTAATTGGACCACTTGTGGAAGTGCCAGTATTGATAACGCTCGTAAATGTCGCACTGTATTTTCAGAGGAAGTATTTTTTGTAGGGTTTGAGATATTTCTGGTTGTTTATCTTTTTTCCATCTAAGAAAATTTTTTTATTTATTATATTTTTTTTATATTTCATCCAAGTTAGTATTAATTCGCAAGATAAGTTATTTAATTAGATATTATAACAGGAGAAAATATGAAAAGTTTGTTATTTACTTTTTTATTATTTTTATTGTTCAGTTTATTCTGTTATTCAAGTCCTAAATCATCTATTAGTTCGAATTCTTATAATAATGCAACGGGCTACGAATTTATCGTTGCCTTCCCACAAAATGAAACGGCATCATTTTCTGGCGGCGATCTGTTTATTTTCGTTTCGTCTGCAAATCCAACAGTGGTAGAACTTCAGAATGCCAGCACAAACAAGACTATAGCAAGAAAGACTATTACTAAACCGTACAGTGTTGTTCAATTTAGAACTCCTACGGAACTCGATATGGCTCGCGACGAAATACGTATTCCATACGAAGCTCCGCAAGACAACAAGGCATTCCGAATTGTATCGAGTTCCAGCCCGGGTTCGGTTTACTGCTTGAACACTAAATCAACAACATCAGATGGATATATGGCTATTCCGGTTGCATCGTGGGGAACCGATTACATACACGCTTGCTATTACGATAATAATGAAGGGACAGGCGACCAGGGATTCCCATATTTTGGTAGTGGATTTGTTATTATGACATCGGAAAATAATACAACAGTATAGATGTGAAAGATATGACAGAATTGAAAAAAGTAGAAATAACTAACCCTCTGGGACAAATAATGAAAAATGTGAACAAAGATGAATTAACAATAAATAAACGAATTGATGTTCGAGAATTGCAAAATGGGACATATTATGTATTAATCCAATATCGTAATTCAATAATCAGAATACCATTATCAATATTGAGATAATAACATAATATTGTCATAAATATGATTGAATGCTGCCATTATTTAAACAACCACGCGATATTAAGAAGAAAGGCTGCCTCCAAAAGGGACAGCCTTTAAAATGGACTAATTACAATTATCAATTTTTATTTTTTGTGTATTTATCTAAAAATTTAATAACTTTATCCTGCCAGATGATATATTCCTGAAGACCGGAAATAAAGTGAGTTTCATTTGGGAAAACGATTAATTCGGCAGGGATATCGCGACTGCGAGCAGCAGTAAACGCCTCAAGACCTTGAGTATAAGGAACACGGAAGTCGTTCATCCCAATCGAGATAAGTATTGGTGTATCCCAATATTGAACATAATTGTGAGGTGAGTTTTTCTCCATATTATCGCGGTGTTGCTTTATCCAATAAGGACCTCCAAATTCCCAGTTAGGGAAAAACAATTCTTCGGTAGAGCCATACTTGCTAATAACATCGAAAACACCGTTATGAGCAACAAATGCAGAGAAGCGCCCTTTATGATTACCGGCAAGCCAATAAGCAGCATATCCACCAGCGCTTGCGCCAATTGCAGCTTTTCCTTTGGAAAGCACAAATGGTTCTTTACCAAATTGGTCGGTAGCAGCGAGCAAATCGTTCATTGGCATACCGCCCCAATCTTTGCTGATAGCATCGTTCCAAGCTTGTCCGAAACCAGGTACACCCCGACGATTGGCGGCCAGCACTATATAGCCATTTGCAGCGTAGATGCCAAAATTCCAGCGGTAGTGATAATTCTGGCTAATCATACTTTGAGGTCCACCCTGACAATAAGTAATAACAGGGTATTGCTTTGTAGGATCGAAATCAGGAGGATAAATAATCCAAGCGTGGATTTTTTTGCCATCAAGAGCGGTAAACCAACGTTCTTCAAATTTAGCAGGATTAATGTATTTTAGTCTTTCATCATTAAATTTAGTCAGTTTTAATTCCTCGCCAGATGAAAGGTCTAAGCGATAGAAATCGAGTGGATTATTGAAATTAGTCTTGCCTACTACTAAATACTTGCCATCAGGGGTTACTGCAAGCCCGTGACCGTAATCCCAATTGCCACGAGCAATTCTTTTGTTTGATTTGGCTTGGATATCGAACTCAAATAAGCTGACGACACCGGAATCAGTAGCAGTAGCATATATTTTTTTGCTATCAGGAGACCAAACAAATTCTTCTATCCATTGGTCGAAGCCGTTGGTAAGTTCAAAGATTGATTTATCCTGCCTATTGTAGAGCATAAGGCGAACTCTATCGGACTCGAAGCCATTGCGTTCCTGACTTAGGAATGCAATCCAATTGCCATCAGGGGAAAAAGAAGGATGCTTATCGTAGCCGGGAAGATGTTCTGTAATATTTTCTCGTGAAAAATTAACAGATTTATCTTTTATATCTAATTTTACAAGGAAAATATCTGAATTTGTGTTTCTAACAAAATCGTTGTTAATTCGAGCAGTGTAAGCAATAATTTTTCCATCGGGAGACCAGCCAAGTTCCTCGCTTCCGCCAAAAGGTTTAAGTGGAGTATCAACAGTATCGTTATTCATTAAATCCACAGGTTCGATGCTACCATCGACAGGCACAACAAAAAGATGGCTAAGTTTATCATCAACCCATTCGTCCCAGTGGCGAACAGGCAAATCTGTATAATGTAGAACGTTTGCTTTTGGATAATCAGGATATTCATCTTTAATTGTTTGTAGCATTTTCACTTCAGAAGTAAAGGAAATATATTTGCCGTCCGGAGACCAAAGGATATTCGATACGCCTTCGGGCAAGCTTGTAAGCTGTTTAGGTGTGCCTTTCGGAAAATCCTGAATATACACCTGGTATGAACCGGATTTATTAGAGAGGTAAGCGATTTTCTTTCCATCCGGAGAGAAAACTGGAGACATTTCATTACCTTGGTCTGAGGTAATTTGCAAGTTTTCGTTACCATCAATGGAAGTTGCCCAAATATCGCGGAAAAGTTTATTATCCGGAATTGAAGGAGTAGCAACAGTATAGACGATCCATTTGCCATCAGGAGAAAGCTGCATTTCCGAAAGCCTTTTCATCGAATATAGGTCGATTGTAGAAAGGTTGTGAGGCTTGCGGTTGATGTTATCTTCCTGAGAAATTTTTTCGCTTTCTTTTGAACATCCGTAAATTAGAAATGTAGCGAAAATCAAAAGAAACAACTTTTTCATTTTTCACCTAATTAAATTCACAAAAAATTTTATAAATATAATAAAAAATGGACAAAATATTGATATAATGAAGGCAAAACGAGACAAGAAAATAATTCAAATACTGAATAATTAAATGAATTTTTTTCCTTAGAAATCATTGTAATATCGTCATTCATTTTTTGAATGTCGAAAGAGGTGCTTAAGGTGAGAGAAAAATTTAAATTGGTAAAGCTTGAAATCAATAAGATTATTTTTAAATAATCTTGAATTTGGAAAAGCATAAAAAAGCAAGGTTATCGTTGAAAACATAATCACACACTGCTTGACTACCCAAACAATTTATTTGAGATATTATCAGTTAATGTATCCACGTTTCTTCTAAGAATACTTTTTATTGACTATAAATCTACAACAAATTCTTCAATTATTTTTTTATTGTATGCTTTCCAGCCACCACGAAAATCTCTACTAGTCATTTCTATGAATTTTTTCATTTTATCAGAATTTAATTTTTCTAGCAAATAATTATAATCACCTGAATATTTGATACAGTATCCAGAATAAAATGTGCATTCTTCGTTTTCGTATAAAATAAAATTTGGTCTTTTGTTCATTGGCGAAAAAATAATTTTTTTACCAAAACTTGAATCTAAGCTTTGAGTTCTACCAAAATTATACCAAGGTTTAATCGGCTTACCATTATCCCGTTTCGCTAGCTCATCTTTTATAGAAATCAAATATTCATAGGCATATGGGAAATTATGTTTTAATTCATCTTCTTGTAATATCTGATGTTTACCATTTACTTTCTTGAACGGGAACAAAATGTATTCACTTATTGGGTCTTCACTGCTTTTAAGAGTAGAAGCTTTTATAATTGGCTTTAATATTTGCCTTTCAATTTTCACTTTACCTTTTAATTTGGTATTTGCATAAGCATAATCATCATCTATTATCTCAATCGGGAAAATATAAGATTTATCGCTCAAAGTTGTAATACCAACGTGAATATTGCATATTTCTTTAAGTTTTTTGCCATTTCCGTTTAACTTTTGTTCGGTTGTTAACTGCCAAAATTTTTGATTTTGAATTTCTGTAATTTTTATTTTCTTTTCTTTGAATTCATTCTTATTTATAGCATGCTGTAATAAAAAAATATCATTTTTCTGTTTATTAAAAATAGTGATTGCACTATATGTGGTGGCATTATCAAATAATTGAATTTCTGCATAATTTGTTATTTGTTTAATACATTTGTATTTAACAAAACTGTCTCTTAATATTTTCCCCGCTTCTGTGTAAAAATAGGTGTTAGGTGTTATCAAACCACAAATTCCATCGTCTGAAAGCAAATAGTAACATAGTTCAAAAAATGCTATGTAAATATCAGTCGAGCCGTTCCGACAAAAAGAATAATTTTGCTGAATAAATTTTCGCTGATTTTCTTCTAAATGCTGTATTCTAATATATGGCGGATTACCTACTATATAATCAAATTTTTGTACTTTCTCACCATTAAATAGATTATTTTGAGGTAATTGTTCTAATGAATTACAAACTTTAATATTCCAATTTATTTCAATATTGTAATCTTTAATAACTTCATTAAGATTGTTAATACAAGAGTTAACTGCTTGTGGATCAATATCCCAACCATAAATTTTTTCAAGATTATTTATTAAATCTTCTTTTGCAGAATATTTAATAATTCTCTCAGCTACAACAGCTAAAAAGCGACCATCTCCACAAGCTGGGTCTAATATCGTTTTCCCAACAACGTTTTTACTTGTAAAATGAATATCGTCCAAAATTTTTTCAACAATAAATCTTGGTGTATATATCTTACCGATTAATTTTTCATCTGTATATGTTTTTAATAATGAAGCCATTTTATTTTTTACAACTAATAAATTTCTTGTAATTCTCAATTTCTGTAAATAAATTTTCAACCGATAATTTACTTTCAAGTAAATTTGCAAATTCCTTTTCAAACAACTGACTTGGTTTTAAAGCAGTGACTTTTTCTTTTTCCTCATCTAAATCAATCAATAATATACCAATTGAATATGGTCTATGTGCTTGTGGCGTATCATAAGCAAGGTTCACATATTTTTGTAAATCGTGTTCATTGATAATTTCTATTTTAGTCGGTTCTTTTGTGCCTGTTCTTTGTGTTGTTTTTGAATAGTAAGGTGTTTTGTATCTCAAAATAATTAATTGGAAATAAGGTAAATCTTTACGAGCTTGAATGTTAGCAGTTTCACCCATCATATTTTCGAAATAATTATTTGCATTTTGTTTGTAATTTGAAGTTACAAATTTAATCCCGAGGCAAATCACAGGTTTGCCATCTTTTACAACAGTTATATCGACATTTTTATCATAGTATTTACCTTGTATTGTCATCTCTTGCGTTTCTTCACCAATAAAGTGTAACTTATAAGTATTCCCAAATATTTTTTGTAAAGTTTGTGCAACATACTTATGGATTGGTCTTAATTTTTCTGTACTTCGTGGACCGAACTTAATATATTTCTTGTAAGACTCTAAAATTGATTTTATGAATTCTTGTTCTCTGTAAATATGGTGATTTTTCTGGTTCATAAAAATTTAATTTAATTTTTGTTAATGTTTCATTATTAATTTCAAAATATTTTTTTTGCGACCTCGAGCACTATCAATAATCTGTGGATTAAAGTAACAAATTTAACGATGATTCCGCTACCCACAAGCATTTCTGACAAACCCAACTGAATTTGCATAGATACAAATTCCCACAAATCTTATAACAACAGTAATTTGTTTGTAAGATAACTTATTATTAACTAAAATATTTCTTCAAAAAGAAAAAAAACACATTGCTTTCTTTATGGAGCGGTTCTTTTTCATCGTTAAAGCTAAACGAACCAGTTTTTCCCTTATTTCTCTTTTTCTTAATACCTTTATATTTTGTTAATTTTCATAGTGCAAATTTATCAAACTTTTCTGAAAAATTTGATTTTTTGTCTTTTATATCCATTAGAAGATACAGATAAAAATAAAATTCGCATAATTAGCTATTCATAGAATTTAAGAATTCGCGGTTGGACTTACGAGTTCTCAATCTATCGAGCAGAAATTCCATAGCTTCTACAGGGGTTAGCTCGCTCAGAACTTTTCTCAAGATCCAAATTCTGTTGAGTTCATCAGGTTCAAGAAGCAATTCTTCGCGACGAGTGCCTGAACGATTAACATCAATAGCAGGGAAAATTCGGCGGTCTGCAAGACGTCTATCAAGAACAATTTCCATATTTCCAGTGCCTTTGAACTCTTCGAAGATAACCTCGTCCATACGGCTGCCAGTTTCAATGAGAGCAGTAGCAATAATTGTAAGAGAACCACCTTCTTCAACATTACGAGCAGCACCAAAAAACCTTTTGGGTTTATGAAGAGCATTTGCATCCACACCACCTGAAAGAATTTTTCCGGAATGTGGAACAACTGTATTATTAGCACGAGCAAGACGAGTAATTGAGTCGAGCAGAATTACAACGTCTTGTTTTGCTTCGACAAGTCGTTTTGCTTTTTCGAGAACCATATCAGCAACCTGAACGTGGCGATCTGGTGGTTCGTCGAAAGTTGAGGCAACTACTTCTGCTTTTACTGAACGTTCCATATCAGTAACTTCTTCGGGACGCTCGTCGATGAGGAGAACAATTAATTTTACTTCAGGATGATTTGTAGTAATACTATTTGCAATTTGTTGCAACAAGATTGTTTTACCTGATTTTGGAGGAGAAACAATAAGCCCGCGTTGACCTTTGCCAATTGGGCAAAGAAGATCGACTACACGCATAGAATATTCATTGGGTTGGCGTTCGAGCTTTATTCTACTATTTGCATAAAGTGGAGTTAAATTATCAAAAATCGTTCTTTCGCGAATATTTTCAGGAGGCAGATAGTTGATAGTTTCGACTTTCAGCAAAGCAAAGAAACGCTCTTGATCTTTTGGGGCACGCACTTGTCCACGTATTGTGTCGCCAGTTCGCAAAAAAAACTTTTTAATTTGGGAAGGCGAGACATAAATATCATCGGGAGAAGGCAAATAATTATAATCAGGGGAGCGTAGGAATCCATAACCATCGGGCATTACTTCGAGAACACCTTCGCTTGTGATTGCTCCGTCAGTTTGGGTATCTTTGACCTGTACAGTAGCTTGAGCTTCGATAATTTTTAGGATAAGCTCTTGTTTTGTAAGGTCGCTGAAATTAGTAATTCCCAAATTTTTAGCAATATTTGTAAGTTCAGCGATACGTTTAGATTTTAATTCATTAACGTCAATAGAGCTTTTATTTTCAGCTCCATTTGCTTCGTTGTTTTGATGATTAGAAGCCATAAAAACCTTGAATATATTTACACAAATTAGATAACACAGGCAGAATAAGAAAAGTAACAGTATGAATAATTAAAATTAATCAAAAAAAAAAATAATTCAAAATGATAATTATTCGTTTTGTTCGAAATTTTTTGAAATTGTTTCAATTTTAAGCGTTGCTTCATCTAAAAACTGTCTGCATTCATTTGCAAGCTTAATACCTTCTTCATATAGTTCAATTAATTCATTCATAGGGAGAGTGCCTTCTTCTAATAATTGGGAAATTTCTTGTAATCTTTGGATATTGCTTTCAAAATTTATCTTTTTTTTCATAACGTAACCCTTTAGAACAATTCTTTTGGAGAAATTTTTTCAATTTTAGCATTAGCAGAATCAAATTTACGAATTATTTCAACCGATTTAAATTTAGAAATTGGTTCATCGACTTTGATGATTATACCTTTATGACGCAATAAGGCAAATCCTTTGTCGAGTGGACGAGTCGGATTATTAGACGAAATTAACAGTTCAAAATTTGATAAAATATTTCGTTTATTATGAATTAGTTGAGAGAATATTTTTTGAAAATCCAATGAATCAATCAACTGAGTGTAGGTGTTTATTCTGTTTATTAC
>JAOAGZ010000048.1 GCA_026415495.1 Eximiradius proteiniborus
CTGTTCCTGTATCTCCCGCAAGCAACTCATTTATCTCTTGCTGTGATTTTCCAGTTGCTGTTTGATTATCAACGAACAATAAAATATCGCCGCGCTTAATTCCTGCTTTTTCTGCGGGCGAATTTTTTTGCACTGAACCTACAATAACTGAATCATTTAATGCTACTGGTGTTATTCCAATTCCTTCAGCTTTACCAGTGTTTTTTTCTTGATATTCTTTTAGTTGCTTAGCTGAATAATAATTGCTTTGATTATCTAAAAAATTCAACATTGCCTGAAAAGCACTTTCTGACGCTTGTTCAATATCGAATGTGTCTATATGGTTTTTTACTGCTGTTTCGAGTATAAACTTAAATTTCTGTGTATTAAATTCAATCAAATTATTTACATCACTTGCAAATAAATTTATCGCTTGATAAAACAATACCATAAGACATATACACTTTTTCAATACTCTTTTCATTTATCACTGTTCGGTTAATGGAAATCCAGACAAAAAATCTAACTAAATATTTATGAACATTAAAACGTCTAAACGACTAATTTAGTTAATATTTTTTCACATTATGGAGAAATTATGAATAAAATTAGTGCTGATCTTGTTGTGATTGGTGCTGGACCCGGTGGCTATGTAGCGGCAATTAGAGCATCGCAACTTGGTTTGAAAACAATTTGTGTCGAGCGAGAACATCTTGGTGGCATATGCTTGAATTGGGGATGTATTCCAACAAAAGCGTTACTAAAAAACGCTGAATATATCCACTTTTTAAAAGAAGCGAAAAACTACGGCTTTAATATTGAAAAATTTGATGTCGATTTCCATCAAGTGATTAAGAGAAGCCGCGATGTCGCCAGCAAAATGTCCAATGGAATTGGCTTCCTTTTCAAAAAATACAAAGTTGAACATCTTAAAGGCGAAGCCTCCTTCAAAACCAAAAATATAATTGAAGTAAAAGATAAAGATGGAAATATTACAGACACTATCGAAACAAAAAATGTGATTATTGCAACTGGTGCTCGTCCACGTATGTTTCCGGGTATCGAAGTCGATAGGAAAAAGGTGATTACAAGCAAAGAAGCACTTATATTGCAAGAACCACCTAAGTCTATGATTATTATGGGAGCTGGTGCTATCGGTGTTGAATTCGCTTATTTCTATAATTCATTCGGAACAGAAGTTACTATCATTGAGATGATGGATAGAATACTTCCAATTGAAGATGAAGAAATTTCTAAAGAATTAGAGCGTAATTACAGAAAAGAAAAAATCAAGATTATGACTAACACAAGAGTTTTATCTGCAAAAGCTGAAGGCGATGGCGTTGAAGTTAAAGTTCAGAAAAAAGATGGTTCCGAAGAAACTCTCAAAGCTGATATTGCCTTGAATGCAATTGGTATTCAGGCAAACATAGAAAATATCGGTCTCGAAAATATCGGAGTAGAAATAGAAAATGGTTTCATTAAAGTAGATAAGTTTCTTAGAACAAACGTTGAAGGTGTGTTTGCGATTGGAGATGTGGCTGGTGCTCCTTGGCTCGCTCATAAAGCATCGGCTGAAGGTATTGTTGCTGCTGAATTTATTGCAGGGCACGAAGTTGAGGGAGTTGATTATAGCAATATCCCGGGATGCACTTACTGCCAACCACAAGTTGCCAGCGTCGGCTTGACAGAAGCAAAAGCAAAAGAATTAGGATATGAAGTGAAAATCGGCAAATTCCCATTTACTGCCAGTGGCAAAGCCCACGGTATCGGCGAAGCTCGAGGCTTTGTCAAGTTGGTTTTTGACGCAAAATATGGAGAAGTATTAGGGGCTCATATGATTGGTCCCGATGTTACTGAACTTATTGCTGAAGTTGGTTTAGCTCGTAGTGTCGGAGCAACCGGAAAATCTATTTTCAAGACTGTTCACGCTCATCCTACTTTGAGCGAAGCTATTATGGAAGCAGCGGCTGCTGCCTATGGCGAAGCAGTAAACTTTTAGCTCAACAAAAAGAGGCTGTTTTATCAACAGCCTCTTTTTTATATGTTCCTAAAGTATCTCTAATCTATAATACTTTATTCTTATATTAAATTTGCTAACTCTTCTTTAAGTTTATCAATTTCAACTAATTTTCTTTCTCCAGTAGCTCTGATTTTTATTTCTAATTTGTTGTTTTCTAAATTTTTCGGTCCAACAATTATTTGTAATGGCAAGCCAATTAAATCCGCATCGTTAAATTTCACTCCGGGTGTTTCCTCACGGTCATCGTAAAGAACTTCGTAACCCGCCTTTCCTAATTCGTTATAAAGTTCTTCAGATTTAGCCTTTACTTCAGGGAATTTTTGTTGATTCACAGCAATTAAATGTATATCAAACGGTGAAAGTGGTCGTTTCCAGACTATGCCTTTTTCGTCGTAGTTTTGTTCGATAAAGCAAGCCATTATTCGTTCCACACCTATGCCGTAGCTTCCCATTATTATTGGTTGTTCTTTTCCGTTTTTATCTAAGAATTTTGCTTCCAACGCTTCTGAATACTTCGTTCCAAGTTTGAAAATATGACCAAGTTCAATTGCTTTAACAACTTTTATTGGTGCACCTGATATAGGAGATGGTTCACCTTCTCGAATTGTTCTTAAATCATAAAATTCAGTTATATATGGGCAGTCGCGCTTAAAATCAATATTTTTATAATGGAAACCATCTTCATTGGCACCACTAACCAAGCCATTAGCATCTTTTAGCAATTTATCTGCTATAATTCTTATGTTAGTTTTTAAATTAATTGGTCCAATAGAACCGTGGTCAGCACCAGTATAACGAATTAATTCCTCGCTTTCAGCTGGACGGAATGTTCCCGTTCCTAACACACTTTGCAGTTTGCTTTCGTTTAGCTCATCATTGCCGCGCATAAAAATCAAAACTGGTTTATCCTCGACAATATATACAACCGATTTGGCACATCTTTCTTCTGGAATTCCGAATTGCTCAATCAAATCATCAATTGTTTTGGCATTCGGAGTAGGGAACTTCTCTATTGGTAAATCCTGCTCAATTCTGCCTACCGGTGATAGGGCAGAGGTAGCTACTTCAACATTTGCAGCATATCCATCATCAGCTATTGCTACAACATCTTCGCCTGAATCCGATACTACCATAAACTCTTCGCTTTTGTTTCCACCCATCGCACCCGACGAGGCACCAACAACAAAGAACTTAATGCCACAGCGTTCAAATATTCGGCAATAAGCATCATGGTGCTTCTGGTACGAAACATCTAATCCTTCCCACGACGAATCAAGAGAATACGAATCTTTCATAATAAATTGCCGACCGCGTAATACCCCTGATTTTGGACGAGGTTCATTGCGAAACTTTGTTTGAATTTGATACCAGATTTGTGGCAAATCACGATATGATTTAATATGCTGTTTTGCGTGATAAGTAATAATTTCTTCGTGTGTCGGAGCAAGCACAAGTCCTTCACGGTTTTTTATGTGAAACAATACATCTCCCATTGCTTCCACTCTTCCCGTTTGCTCCCAAATTTCAATTGGATTTAACGCTGGCAGTAAAAATTCTTGTCCACCAATAGCATCTATTTCCTCACGAAGAATTTGTATTATCTTTTTGATTACTTTATATCCGAGTGGCAAAAATGAAAATACTCCTGATGCAAGCTGTCTCACTAATCCTGTCCTCAACATTAATTGATGCGATGGAATTTGTGCTTCTGAAGAATTTTCTTTCAAAGTTGGTATAAATAATTGCGATTGTTTCATAATTTTCCTTTGCAAATTTTTGCTATAAAAAAACAACAAAATTATAACAAATATTATTAATCTTCAAATTGTAAATTTTGAAACTTTTTCAATCAATCATCGTAACTATGAAAAGCTAATTATCCATATTTCTATGAGGTCTCTATGAGAAAAATAATAACTTTGTTAATTTTTGCGATTTCTGTTCCGGCAATTTTTGCTAAAGGTGCAGGATTTATTCCGTACTACTCCCAGTCCTTCTGGACGCAATCAAGCGAAGGTGCCTTCCGTTATGGAAATTACGGTTTCATCAACCCTGCTACCCTTGCGATGACCAACCGAAATGAATCCCTTTTTATGATTAACGATAAAAATAAAAATTTCGAAAACCCTGATTATGGGCTTTTTTCGGGTGGTAAATATTTTGGTTCTGGAGTAGTCCGTTATGATTTTTCAGGTAAATCCTTCTACGATATTAGATATTCAGTTGGAATTGGTGATAGAAAATTTGGAATTGGCTTTGGCTACGCTGCAATAAGCGGTGATAATCCTTTCGGTTTCCGACCTTCATATATAATTGGGCTTCTTTGGCGTCCATTGCCATATGTTTCTGCCGGTTACACTTATCAGAGTAACTTTAGGAATTTACAGGAAGAACACGTTGCAGAATTAGCTCTAAGACCAATTAAAAATTATCCCCTTACTTTCTACATTGATTGTGCGGCAAGCAATTTAGATGACTACAAAGAAGTCAAATGGAGCGCCGGTGTCAATTACGAAGTGCTTGATGGAATTAGAGTTGGTGGACGCTATTTCTCTGATGAACGTCTCTCGATTGGTTTTGATATTAGTTTCGGTCATTTTGGGATTGGTTCGGTTGTTTCTGCTCCTTCAAAAGACAACTTTAATGATGCAACAAATGCTTATTTGATTAGACTTTCGCCGCTCGACCGCTCAATTATCTACGATGCTTTTCTTACCAAGAAAAAAGTTGCCAAACTCGAACTTAAAGGTTCCCTTCAACCAGAATCATCCCTGTTGTCTATGATCTTTCCGTTTTACTCGGAATATACTACGATTTATGATGTTCTGAAAAAACTTGATGCTATAAAGAATGACAAAGAAATAGTAGAATTGTATCTTAATATTACTGATTTTACTGCAAGCTATTCTGATATGTGGGAAATTCGTGAAAAACTTGCACAACTAAAAGCTGCTGGCAAAAAAGTTGTAATATTTTCAGAAAGTTACAACATCAGAAACTACCATTTAGCTACAGTTGCAGACGAAATTATTCTTGAACCTCTTGGTGAAGTATCGATTGAAGGTTTTTCTTCGAGTAGAAGCTACTACAAAAAATTTATGGAAAAATATGGTTTGGGTTTTGAAGAAATTCGACTTTTCAAATATAAATCTGCTGCCGAAAGCTTTTCGAGGACCAACTTCTCCGATGGTGAAAAAGAACAACGTGAAGAGTATATTGATGATTTGTTCAATTTAGCTAAAAATGATATTAAAACAGCAAGAAATTTATCAGACAATGAGTTCGACGACATCTTAAATTCACTCATTATTACTGCAAACAAAGCTAAAGATAAAAAATTAATAGATCGAATTCATCGTTGGGACAAAATCGATACTCTTATTAAGTCAAATAACAAGGATTATGTTATTTCAAACGAAAAAATTCATTTCGAAGATTTTACTCCTATCGACAATCGCTGGGGCGATCAGAATAGAAAAATTGCTGTTGTCTATGCCGAAGGTGTTTGCGACTTAGAAACTGGAATTTCAGGAAGAAAATTATCAAAAGTTTTGGAAAATATTCTTGGAGGGAATAAATACGAAGCAGTTATTCTTCGTGTGAATTCTCCCGGTGGTTCAGCTTTTGCTTCTGACTTGGTCGCAGAAGTTACCCGTCGCTATAAAGGGAAAAAGCCTATTATTGTATCACAAGGCTCTGTCGCTGCATCAGGCGGATATTGGCTTTCGATGGATGCTGACACAATTCTGGCTACACCAATTACAGTTACAGGTTCCATTGGTGTTATTGCTTCTTACATCTATAACAAAGGATTAATGGACAGCTTGGGCATTACTTACGATGTAGTCAAACGAGGGAAACATTCGGATTTGGGTAATACAATTTCTTTGCCTTTTATTGGTATTGGTCTTCCTGCCCGCAATTTCACCGACGAGGAATTGTCTAATTTCAAGGGCTTAATATCTGAATTCTATGGAGATTTTGTCAATAAAGTTGCAAAAGGAAGAAACACTGATAGTGCAACTATTGGAAAAATTGCACAAGGTCGTATCTACTCCGGTACGAAAGGTAAAACCATCGGACTTGTTGACGATATAGGCGGCATCGACAAAGCTATTGAGATAGCAAAAAAGAAAATTGATTTCAAGAAAAACGATGTGCTTCAAATTGATGAGTTCTGGCCTACATCTGATGTTCCTTTCCAGTTTGACTTTGAAGCAAAAGCTGAACAAATGAATATCTTTCCAAAAGAAATTTCCAACGACATTAAGTTCCGGATTAATAATAATGGCAAACCACTACACATTTTGCCATTTGACTATTACGATTTGATAAAATAAATACTCTCAAACTCTTTGTTCTAAAGTATCAGGGGGCGTTAGTATTACGCCCCTTATTATTAGCAGTTCTTCAAATCTTTCACTGAAAATTCTTATTTAATAATTAATGTTGCAAAAGATTAATTTATTGAATGTAAGATTATTTCGTCTTCTTCTATTAAGTAATCAAGTTTAATAGATGTTTTGAAATAAAACATAATAATAGTAAATTGCTTTTTTAATTTTAGTATTTATATGGGACTTCTGAAAAATATTGTACGCGAAGCATTCATCCTATCGAAAATCGATATTACGAAAAATATAGAGTATGATAGAATTACCAGACTAATTTTGAAAAAGCTCCTCAAAACTAATTCTAATTGTATAGACGTTGGCTGTCACAAAGGTGATATACTCAGACTTTTCCTTAAATATGCTCCTTATGGAACTCACTATGCATTCGAACCACTACCACACTTATATTCTGAATTAGTGAAAAAATATAATTCACAAGCAAAAATTTTTCCTTACGCTCTTTCAGATAAAGAAGGACGCTCGTCCTTTCAGTATGTAATAAATGCTCCTGCTTATAGTGGTATTAAAAGAAGGCGATATGACATCTCCTCTCCGGAAATTGAAGAAATTGAGGTTGAAGTAAAGAGTTTAGACTCGCTTATTCCTGATACTGAACGCATAGATTTTCTTAAAATCGATGTCGAAGGTGGCGAATTTCCAGTTCTGAAAGGTGCAATTAATCTGCTTAAATCGAGTAAGCCTACTATTTTATTCGAATCTGGTCTCGGAGCAAGTGATTTCTATGGAACTGATGCCAATTCTTTATTTGAGTTTTTAAATGATGAAATTGGATTGAAAATCTTTACTCTTAAGTCTTTTGTTTCAAATCGTCAGCCTGCAACTAAACAACAGTTTGAATATTATTTCAACTCAAACGAAGAATTTTGTTTTATCGCAAGTAATTTATTATGATCCATTTCTTTGATTAATGTTTCAAAGCTTACAAATATTATTGTTTGTTCTTTGCCTGATCACAAATTTTTCGTAAATTTGCATGAAAATGGCGATGGAGTTCGCCAAAACCGCCACTAATGGCTGATAACTCCTATAAGAAATTATAAGTAATTTTTTATAGGAGTTTTATGTTAAAAGGAGCGATATTTGTAGGAATAGGCGGTTTTATCGGAAGCATCACAAGATACGTTACTACCGTATTCGTTCACAAAATTTTCCCTACTACCTTTCCATTAGGAACTTTAATTGTAAACTTAGTAGGGTGCTTTTTGATTGGCATAATTCTTGGAATATTCGAAAAAGGGGAAGTACTTTCGTCCGAGATGAGATTAATGCTTTCAGTCGGTTTTTGCGGCGGTCTAACCACATTTTCTACTTTTACAAATGACACTATAAACTTGATAAACGATAGAGAAGTTCTGTTCTTGACTTTTTATATGGGAGTAAGTGTTTTCTTAGGAATTTCTCTTACATTATTTGGCAAAACAGTTGTTAATTATATATGGAGATAAACAATGAAATTAGAAGGTAAATCGCAGGTTCTGCGTATATATATAGGTTCGCAGGATAAGTATAAGCATCAGCCGACCTATGAATTTTTGGTGCTCGAAGCAAAACGTAAGGGGCTGGCAGGTGCTTCTGTTTTTCGTGGTGTGCTTTCCTATGGAGCGAACAGCATAATTCATTCAGCTAAAATTTTGGCACTATCAGCTGACTTGCCCATAGTTGTAGAGATTATTGATAAAAAAGAGAAAATTTTTGATTTTATAGAACATTTAGATAATATCTTTACAGGGCATAACTTTGGTGGAATGGTTACAACATTCGAGGTAGATGTTGTTGTCTATCAACCTCACGAAAAAGGAAAAGATGGAAAATAAAGCTTTTGTTACAATCAATCTGAAAAATTTTTCTCAAACTTAGATTTGTTTTTCTGTATCCTTTATTCTAATTTGATTTTATACGAATAAATCTGTAAATTCAAATTTTTCACCGTCAAACAATCCTTTATCACTTAATTTTAGTTTAGGTATTACCAGCAGTGCCATAAAGGATAATGTCATAAATGGTGCTCGCAATTCTGTCCCTAATTCCATTGCTTTTTCTGTAAGTTTTTTATAAAGAGCAGCCGTAGATTCGTAATCCATCTCAGACATCAGTCCTGCTATTGGCAGTGGGAGGACGTCGCTTTCTGTTGGTGTGGCAACACACAAGCCTCCTTTACTATCAACGATTGCATTGATAGCATTCATTAATGAAATATCATCTGCACCCACAGCGATAATATTATGACTATCGTGAGCAACCGTCGTTGCAATAGCACCTTTTTTCAGCTTAAAATTGTTAATGAATCCTATTGCTGGCTTCGACTTTTGATAACGATTATAAACCACAATCTTCAATACATCGTCATCAATATTTGATATTACGCAATTATTATCAATTTTTGCATTACAAATTAGTTTTTCAGTAATTAACTCTCCATCAAGTGCTTTGATGACTTGAATTTGGGAACTGCGAGCTTCAATTTTTATATCTTCAAGCGTAATTTTTTCAGCTTCAAAAATATTCAATTTCTCAGAAATTGTCGGATTTAAATAAGTAACGCCATTTTCAGAAACTAATTTCCCATCAATGTATGTTTGTAAGATGTTGAAATTTTCGAGATTATCCACAATAATCATATCAGCAGGATCGCCAATTCTCAAAAGCCCGACATTTAGTCCATAATGTTCTACTGGTCGCAAGCAAGCAACGCTCAACACATCAAACAAATCAAAACCCATTCCTAATGCTTTCTTTACCATTAAATTAATATGCCCGGTCATTAAGTCGTCTGGATGAAGATCATCAGTGCAAAACATACACATATCGTTATGTTCTGCTATCAGCTTTGATAGTGCATCAAAATTTTTAGCAGCAGAACCTTCGCGTATCAATATTTTCATACCATAGCTTATTTTTTCTAATGCCTCAGGATATGAAAACGACTCGTGATCGGTGGAAATACCGAATGAAACATACTTCTTTAATTGATCGCCAGAAAGTCCGGGTGAATGTCCATCAATCTTTTTATTAAGTTTTCGGGCAATCTCTATTTTGTTGATCACTTCTGGGTCTTCGAAAATCACTCCCGGATAGTTCATCATCTCGCTTAAATATTTTATCTCATATTTCTTGAATAGAATTTCAATATCTTCCGGTGTTATCTTTGCTCCTGATGTTTCAAAATTTGTAGCTGGCACACACGATGGCACTCCAAAGAAAAATTTCAGAGGTGCACTTCTTGCATCTTGTATCATATATTCGACTCCTTCAACTCCCAGCACATTAGCTATTTCGTGAGGGTCCGAAACAACAGCAACTGTTCCAAATTTTACAACAGCTCGTGCAAATTCAGAAGGTGGGAGCATCGAACTTTCTATATGTATATGAGCGTCAATAAAACCCGGCATAATGAAAGTATTTTCTTCTACTTCGTCAGTATATACTATATCTTTTATTATGCTACTTTCAATTTGTATATAACCTTTCTTGATTGTTCTATTAATTATATCAAGAATGTTACCTTTTAGGATTGTATTCATTTTCATTTCTTGTTTTATTCTTATTAATTAAATAATTTTTGAATGCTTTAATAAAGGTAGAATTGTAGGAAGAATAAGTATTTTTCTGTTTATAATTTTGCAGTTTAAAAGTATTGTTACCATTTGATGTATGATTATTTATCTCTACATCAATTTTATAATAGCCATTTTTATTTTTATCTTTATCTTTATTACTCATAACCTATTCTTTTGGAAAAAGAAATGGTGTACATTCACATTTTTTCTCGACTTCTTTTTTCGCTGCTTCTGCAGAATCCTTCGATGAATAATTTCCTATAACAACCGCATATTTTATTTCACCATCAACCTCTTTTTCGATTATCTCTGTTCTTAGCTTCATTGCTAAGAAACGCTTTTTCTCGTATTCCGCCGCTGATTTTGTTGAATATAACCCAACTTGTAGTCCCCAGTGCTGGTTTTCCGGTTGAGGTTTTGGAGTTGATTTTTCAGCGTTTATTCTGCTTTTGAAATCATATTTAGCAGAAGAAATCGACGAATGAACTACATCAGTTGCAGGAGCTAAAAATTCAGACTTTGGATAATTTTTCCTGAAGAATTCTAATTCTCTCTTTGCTTCAAGTGTATCTCCAATAACGGCATAGAATTGCACAATTCTCCATTGTGCGTCATCTGCCCACTCGCTGTTTGGATAATTTTTCACTATATTCTTGTAAATTTTAACAGCTCGGATACCATCTTCCATCAATACACCTTGTAGCAACAGCACCCCAGGCTCGTTCGGATAATCAGACAAAAGCTTTGGCATCGCTGAACGTACTTCCTCAGTTTTGCCTTGTGCTACTAATTTTAGAAGTGATGATATTCTTTCAGATTGACAATAAACATTATTAGCTAAAAGAAAAACAAACAAGATAAGAAAGATTTTTTTCATTTTTCTAAACAATGAAATGAGAATAAGCAAAATTTAAATAATTTTTAATAAATATGCTAATTATTTTTATGTTAAATTTTATAGTAAAAAAAATTAAACCTCAAGCGGTCTAAGTATGCAAACACCAGTTGCTGTTGTGTTGCTGGCTAAATAATTTTGTAGAGAACTATCTAACACTACTTTTTTCTGGCTCGAAGAAGCGTGCAGTAGTTTTACATTATTATTTTCCACAACAATAAGCCCAACGTGCGAAAAATCCAAACCAGGCTTGTTTGTTACAATTGCAACTATATCACCCGTTTGGACTTTATTCTCAATACTAGAAAATTGTTCTTTTGGAATATAATGATAAGTTCTTTTTCTTATATGCTCTTCATAAACTTCAATTTCAGCAATCATCTTAGGTACTTTTCGAAGCACTGGATATAATTCGGAATTTTCTGACATAAAAAATACATTGAATTGAATAGGTATTCCACCTAAACTTTTTGAAATATCAGCGATTACACCTTTGCTCTCGTTATCAGTAATCCAATCAGATGTATAATGCAGTCTTGAAGTATAATCAACTAATTTTCCTTTTCTATATCTGATAAATTCAAGTTCACCCGCAAAATCGTTCATCGTAGCAAGACCTTTTTTGAGCATTCTTGCAAATGCAAGTGAACTTTCCATTAATGTAACGCAGTCAAACTCAATCAAATTAACAACTATTTCTTCGTTTTCGCCATTCACTTCAAGCGTTCCGCCTTCGTAAGGTCTGCCTAAAAAGCACTTAGCCACTTCTATTACTACTTCTCCAATGTTCTTTGTTTTCCAGTTATTTTGTTCAGCCTGTTTCAGTATCTTCTCGAAAACACTTTCATTTGTTAATATGACTTCTGAACTTGCTTTTTTTCTCGGTCTGCTCTTTTTCTTTCTTTTAGCAAGAATATCTTCAGTAGAGAAGAAAAATCCACCAATGGCTAATAATTTCATTGTTTTCTTAATAAAGTCTCTTCTTTTCATTTTTCTCTACTCGATTTTAATAAAACATCAAGAGAATAATTGAAATGGGCAATTTTTGTATTCTCATTAAATAATTCTAATGAATTATTATTCTGCAATACCAATTTATACTTACCATCAGTAGATTTAATTTCCATAATATTTTCGAACAAATTCCCATTAAGCGGGTTGCTTTTTTCTTTTACTTCGGATGAACTTGCTTTCATTGCTGCTTCTTTTGCTAGCATATCGCAACGTTCATTCAGAGCAATCCCTGAATGAGCAGGAACTTTATTCCAAATTACTCTATGTTTTTGAATTAGTTCCCAAAGTTTTTGGACTAAATCAAGATTTTGAACTGGTTTCCCGTCAGATTTCTTCCAATTTTTCTTTTGCCAGGAATAAATCCACTTAGTCATTGTGTTCAGCAGTAGTTCGCTATCAGTATTAATTTGTATGTCCTTGCTAAATTGACTTGCAAAGCTAATAGCCTCAATAGCTGCTTGATATTCAGCTCTATTGTTCGTTGTATTAGGCAAAAACCCGCTTTTTTCTATAAGCTTCCCGTCAATCTCAGCTATAAATGCCCAACCACCAGGACCCGGATTTCCCAAGCAAGCTCCATCAGTATATATATTTATTTTATTCATTCTTTCATAATAAATTAGTTAATTACAGATTGATTTTCATCACTCATCACAATAAATGCGACCGCATAGTGTTCTGTGTGCGAAATAGAAACGTCTATTCTATATTTTTCATATTTTTCTTTCATTCCACCATCAAGCACAACAACAGGTTTCCCGTTCCTTTCATTTATTATGCCCACTTCATTAAACTTAAAGCCTTGAGTGATTCCCGTTCCTATTGCCTTGCTGAAAGATTCTTTCACAGCAAAACGTGCGGCATAGTGAAGAAATTTCTTTTCATTGAATTCTTCGCAATATTCTATTTCTTCATTTGTAAATATTCTTCGCAAAAATCGTTCTCCGTACTTTTCGATTGCGTTTTTGATTCTCTCTACTTCAATAATATCAGTTCCAATGCCAAAAATCATATTTATTCCTCTTTCATTAATTTTATTAATTTGGGTAAAGCAACAGCAGATGGTTCAGCAATTTTGAAATCAGCAAACCCAGATAATACAGTTTGATTCGGGTTTATCTCTATTAACACTGCACCATTTCTTTTAGCTTGTCTGGGCAAATCAGCTGCTGGATAAACTTCTGCAGAAGTGCCAATCGAAAAATATACTTCTGCTATTTGACTTGCATCATATGCTTTGGTTATTGCCTCTTCCGGTAACATTTCCCCAAACCACACAACTGCTGGTCTTATTTGTCCACCACAACTTTCGCACTTCGGCAAACTATTATCATCTGAGTTAATCTCTTTTTTATAGTACTCACCGCATTTTATACAATAATTATCTATAATATTTCCGTGCAACTCTATAACCTTACCTGAACCGGCTCTTTGATGCAACCTATCGACATTTTGAGTAGCAAGGCTAAAAAAATCGAACATTTTTTCCATTTCAGCAATTGCATAATGACCTGCATTTGGCTGAGCATTGGCAATTATTTTGCGTCTATACTGATACCACTCCCAAACAAGTTGTGGGTTCGACATAAACCCTTTCATACTGGCAAGTTCCATCGGATTGAACTTAGCCCATAGTCCGTCTGGGTCGCGAAAAGTTGCAATTCCGCTTTCCGCTGATACACCTGCACCTGTCAATATTGCAACTTTCTTAGTTTTTCTAAGTATTCTTGCAATTTCATTAATCATCTTCTAAATTTTCCAATTTGTTAATTAAACTCTCTATTTGTGCAATCAGCTTTTCTTTATGATTTTTACTTGATTTTATACTTTCATTGAGTTCGTTAAAATCTTCTTCTAATATTTTTATTTGTTCATATCGATTTTTTAAGATGTCCCGCAAAGCATCGTTTTTCTCTCTTAATTTAACTATTTGTAAGTCTTTGAGCGTTTTTTCGGCATTTAAATCCATTATTAATTTATCTCGAACAGCATGAAAATTATCACCCAATTGCATTTCAGCTTGAATTTTTAATTTTTCAATTTCTTCGCCTTTTCGCTGAAGTTCATTCTGTAGTTTTTCAATCTCTTTTGATAATTTTTCAATTTTATCTTCATCTTCGATTGGAAATAGTTCAGGCATTCTTGCATAATTTGCTTTGATATTTAACTTATCAATTTTTTTATTCAAATTATTGATTGTCTTATCTTTCTCTTCAATTATCTTTTCAAGTTCAATTATTTGATTTTTCAGTTCTTGAAGATTGCTGTTAATTGGAATATTGAAAATGTTATCGCTTACCTCGTCTGTCTTATTCTCAAATTCTTTCAGTTTGCACGTTAAATCATCAATCAAAGCATCTTTGGCATTAAGCATCTGAATATGCTGTTCTATTGCAGCTTTTAGTTCTTTATTCTCAGAATTTATTGCTATTAATTCATTCTCTAATTCACTATACTTTACTGATTTCTCAACAGCTTCATTGTATTTATCAGATAATTCAAGAATATTATTTTCTTTTTCATTAATAATTTTATTTTTTATTTCTAATTCTGAAGTAAGTTTTGCTTTGTCTCTTTCAAGTTCGGATATTTCATTGGATAATAATCTTTTGTGCTCAATTAATTGATTATTTTGAATTTTTAATTGATTTGCCTCTTCAAGCAAAATTTCATATTTATTTTGAACGATTTTCAATGCCTCGATTTGCGATGAAAGCGAAAGGTTTTCATTTTGAATTGCAATGAATTTGTCTTGGAAATTATCTATTGTTTCTTTCAACCTTGAAATTTCTTCAGATTGTCTGTTTATTAATTCTTCTTTTAAGGTAACGCTATCGTTCAATAATTGAATGTCGTCGAGCAATTTCGTATTTCTAACTGAAAAATCATCTAATTTCTGTTTGATTTGCTCATTTTTTAATATTTCTTCGGCTAACTGTTGAGAAATCTGCTGATATTTTGATTTAACATTTTGAAGTTCTGAGTTCTCTTTTTCAAGTATATTATTCTTGTTTACTAACTCAGTATTTTTAATTAGTAATTCAGAATTATTGGTTTTAAGTTCAGAAATTGTATTTTCTAAAGTGGCAATTTGCTCTTTGTAAGTTGAATTTTCATCTCTAAACTTATCTATTGTCTTATTTGCAAAATTTAATTTTTCCGATAATTCAGCAATAATACTGGTCGCATTTGAAATTTGAGTTTCATGCTCGAAAGCTTGTTTTAATAGTTCATTTGTAGTCAATTCAAAATTCTTGATTATTACTTGCTCTTCTTCTAACTTTGATTTAAGCTGAATATTTTCATTTTCGAGCAATTCAATTTTTTGCAAATATTCGTTGTTTTTATTTTGAATATCAGCAAGTTGCGACTGCAAATTCTCTACAATAGTTGTTTGGTCTTGAAGTTCATTTTCCAAGTTACGATACTTGAAAATAATATTTTGTGCTTCAGCATACTCATTTTTTAACTTCTGTATTTCTTTTTGCTTTTCAATTAACTCTAAATTTTTTCGAGTAATATCTTTTTGGGCAAACTGGAAATCATTTGCAATTTTTGTGAGATCATCTATTTTCTTCAGATTTTTTGTGTTTTCAGATAATAGATCATTGTATTTTGTTTGGACTATTTTTAATTCATTTATCTCATTTTCTGCATTTTGTAGGATTTTTTCTAATTCTTTTACCCGGCTCGAGAGCTCTTCATTTTCTAAAAGTAATTTATTCCGTTCTTTATATACATAATCATATTGTGAGTATAGGGAATAGAGTTCATCGTAGCGTTTATTAATGTCTGTGATTTGGTTAGTTAGGTCTTCAATAACTTTATTGCTTTCATAAATTTTAGAGTTAGCTTCTGTGATGATGTTTTCTTTTTCGTTTAGTTCTTTGCTTAATAGCTCAATTTTTTCGATTAGTTCATTAAATTTTGAATTTGAATAATTAGTTATTTCTGCTGCTTTGTTGATAGTGTCCCACAATTCAGAAATTTTCTCTTTAGTTCGGTAATCTATTTCTTTAGATTTGCTCATAAAATGAAAAGAAACTAATCATCCCAAAAAATAATTTAAAAAAATATAAAAAAACAACAAAAAAACAAACTACTTTGTTGTAAAATATTAAATTTCCGAGAAAGATAACATTATTTTTTATTTCTGTTGTTGAGAGCCGCTTTGATAAAACTAATAAATAAAGGATGCCCTGTTACAGCTCTGGATTTTAGTTCCGGATGGAACTGAACACCTAAAAACCAAGGATGGTCGCGCAATTCTATGATTTCTACCAGATTCCCGTCCGGCGAAGTTCCGCTCATAACCATTCCTTTTTCTTCAAGTAGAGTTCTGAATTTATTGTTTAACTCATAACGATGACGGTGTCTTTCTGAAATCTCTTTCGAGCCATAAGCCTTGAAGGCAATGGAATCTTCATCGATAATGCACGGATATGCACCAAGTCTCATTGTTCCGCCCTTTTCTTTGACGTTTTTCTGCTCATCCATCAAATC
>JAOAGZ010000049.1 GCA_026415495.1 Eximiradius proteiniborus
TTCAAAGCGTATCCTGGGGCAAAGTAACTGGCGCACCAACAAGCATGACACCGAGCGGTGCAGCAGGTGGTGATTTGACCGGCACATATCCGAACCCGACAATTGCAAACGATGCTATAACAACAGCAAAGATCGTCGATAATGCCATCTCAACATCAAAAATCCAGGATAATGCTGTAACAACAGCGAAGATCGCTGATAATGCGGTAACCGATGCAAAGATCCAAAGCGTATCCTGGGGCAAAGTAACCGGTGCACCAACAAGCATGACACCGAGCGGTGCAGCAGGTGGTGATCTTTCAGGCACTTATCCAAATCCTTCTGTTAGTGCAATTCAAGGTAATCCTGTAAGCAATGCTGCTCCTGCAAATGGTCAGATTCTCAAATGGAATGGTACTCAGTGGGCCCCATCCAATGAAACTACTTATTCAGCGGGCAATGGAATTGATATTACTGGAAATACAATTAGTGTGAACTTCGCTGGTACAGGTACAGCTACTACTGCTGCAAGAAGTGATCACAACCACGATGGAACTTATGAACCTGTTCTCACAAAAGGTAATCTTACTTCTTCTACAAATGGTGTTTCTATTTCCGGTGGCACAAATGCCGTAATTGGTTCAGGTGTTACTATCGATATCGCAACAGCAAATGCTGCAAATACCGGCTTGCTCTCCAATACTGACTGGACAACTTTCAACAATAAACTATCCTCTGTTGCTAAAAACGCTACTCTCAATGGTGATGGCACCGTTGGCAATCCGCTCGGCATCAACCTTGCAAACCAAAACACCTGGACTGCTCGCCAAGCTATTAATGCTACTGTTGCAAACGACTACGCTTTCTTTGTTACAAACCCTGCTGCTAATGGCTCTGCTGCACAATTTACTGTTAATTCTGCTGCTCCAGCCGTTGTTATTGAAAACCAAGGTGCTGGCAACTCACTCGAAGCAGTTGGCAACGTATATGTTGAAGGCAATTTAGCTATTTCAAATGGTACTAATTCTGGTACATTCCAACTTGGTGCTTTGACTGCTGACCGCACCTACACACTCCCAGATAACAGTGGCACAATCGCCCTTCTCAGCGATATCCCAGCAGAAACAGATCCGGTATGGAATTCCGACAAGACAAATTACTACACAAAGACAAATATGCAAACAAGCGGACAAGCACAATTGCATTTCGACAACCTTACAAATAAACCGACAACATTGGCAGGCTATGGAATTACAGATGCTCAGCCATTGAACACAAACTTAACCTCAATAGCTGGCTTGGCAAATGCAGCAGGATGGTTGCATAACGATGGAAACGGAGCGTTTGCATATTCAACACCGACCAAAGCAGATGTAGGCTTAGGCAACGTAGAGAACGTAGCATTGTCCACATGGGCAGGCTCAACAAATATTACAACATTAGGCACAATCACAACAGGTACTTGGAATGGTTCAGTAATTGGCGATGCATATGTTGCTAATGCATTGACAATCGATGGTGGCACAATAGAAAATACGCCAATCGGAGCAACAACACCAGCAGCTGCTACATTTACAAATTTAACAGCTACAGGAACAGTAACACTTCCAGCAAACTCCATCACAGATGCAATGGTAGTAAACGAATTGACAATAGCCACAACAGACGATAAATTCACACTACAGGATAATAGCGACAATACAAAACAAGCACAATTTGAATTAAGTGGCATCACAGCTGGCACAACAAGAACTTACACACTCCCAGATAACGATGGCACAATCGCTCTCCTTAGCGATATCCCTGCTGCTGAATCAGATCCTGTTTGGGTTGCTGCTAAAACAACTACTGCTACTACTATTACTCCTAACTGGACATTCGAAAACAATGTTACTGTTGGCAATGTTGCTACTGATGTCCTCACTGTAAATGCAGCTTCCACTTTTGCTGCTGATGTTACTGTCGGCTCTGCTGCAACCGACGTCAATGTTCAGATTCAAAACGATAACTCACGCCCGGCTCTTTCTGTTACTTCAACTGGTCCAACTCCTGCCGTTGAAGTTAATGGTGCAATCGAAGTTTCCAATGGTGATATTAACCTTGGCAATGCAAGCAGATTAGTTGCCAGTTCCAGTACTCTTATTACTCCTTTTGTTAGCTTAACCAACACAAATGCTACATACAACGACTTTATGCTCAGCGTTACAAGCAATGGTACCGGCAAAGCCGCTTCATTTACTACCGCTACTGGCAATGCTGTTACTATCTCCAATAATTCAAACACTAACTATGCTCTCGTCGTCGAGAACAATACTCCTGGTCCTGGCGATCCTTTAGCTATGCAAGTTAAAGGTAGAATTGATTTAAGTCATCCGAAATCACAAATATTTGGCGTTATTACATCCGGTACTCCTCTTGCTGCAATAAAAATTGCCAATCAATCTAATACTCTGAATCAGGATGGCGCTTTGATGTTTATTGATAATTCCGCTAGTATCCACGATGACGATGCTGCATACTTTGCCTCTGCTGCAGGTCGCGGTATTACAGTTACTAACGAATCTAATACTAATCCTGCAATTTTAGTGAATAATAATAACTTGACATCTGCTTCTACCGCTATTATGGTTAATCAAGGTCGTGTCCTCTTATCTTACACAGAAGATCCAACTCCTGATTCAGGTGCTAATTTTGATCTTTCTACTTTCGGTTATGCTTCTGTTATTAAATTAACGGCAACACCTGGACCTGGCACTGTTACTGCTCTCCCGGCTGGCGCTCCTGGTCAGATACTCTATATTATCAACTCAACTGGAACTACTGTTACTTTACCTGGTTCGTTAGGTACAATTGCTAACGGTAAAATGATTACTCTTGTCTCTGACGGAACTGCTTGGTACGTTCAATAAACTAATACATACACACAACAAGAGGCTGTCCCCAAGGGCAGCCTCTTTTTTTTGATAAAATTATTCCAACAACACAGAAAAATATCTGCTTGTTTCTGCTTATCTGCAATATTTGAATTGATTACATATTAGTAAAAAAATAGAATGAACAACTGATTAATATTGTTAAATATTGAGGAAGAAAAATAAAAAAAGGGACTCGGTCCCTTTTTCTTTGCACGCCGGACTGGATTCGAACCAGTGACCCTCAGCTTAGAAGGCTGATGCTCTATCCAGCTGAGCTACCGGCGCAGAGCATTAGACTACAAAATTAATATTTTTTTTTATTTTTTGCAAATTTTTATCTAACAAGCAATGATAATTCGTGCAAAAAAGAATCCTTCGGCACCAACTCTCTCGAAATATACCGAAGCAAATCCTCATCCACAAATCCTTGTTTCATCAGCTGGCGTCCGGCTTTCTCTGCGGCTTCATATATATCGCTTGCCGGCTTGCCAAGATTTGTAAGAGTTGTCAGCACTCCTGAGTGAGGCCTCAATATAGGAGCTAAATATTCTCTGCCAAGCATATCAGCTACTGCCCGTGTCTGCTCAATTATCGCATCGAAATTTTCTATTCCCCACAAGCCGCAAGTGGAAATAAGAAGCACTTTTCCCGGTGTTGTGCGTTTTTTGAGCGAGTTCCTGATTTTATCGTGGCAAGCATTGTTTTCGTAAATATGTGGTGGCACAAACAAAGGTTCCAACCTGTCGAAAAGATTTTTCAAACCAGATGTAACGCTATTGAGATAATTCGGCGAAGCAAAAATCCACAAATCGGCATCATTCATTATTGGATAGAGTTCCTTCAGGTCGTCGTCTATTTTGCAATCCAAATCTGGCTCGAAATCTATATTTTTTGTGCATTCACGGCACGGTTCAATTTTCAAATCATATATATATTTCAGCTCAATTTCTGCACCTTCTTCTGCCATCCCTTTCAAAAATGGATTAAGTATTAGTGCCGTTGTTCCCGCTTCTTTATTTGGGCTCGCATTAAATGCAATTACTTTCATCACTTCTCAATTAAAAATTAAAATAATTTTGAGTTATATAACGATATTGTCGGGGCAAAATTTTATAAAACTTACAGATGTATATGCAAGCCCACAAAAAAACTAAATCCTGTTCCCGGCAAAGTCTGCGAAACATAATACTTCGAGTTCAGAAAATTATATGCAGCTGCAAATATTTCATTCTCTTTGATAATTCTGTATCCCATTCGAAAATTCATCAGAATTAAATTCTTCACTCCTAAATTATTAACATTATCTGTCAGGTTATATTCATTCGAAAAATATTCTACTTCGAGCATCCACCGCAACCCAATTTCATAAGTATTGTATATTTTCAGCTCTCCGATATGCTTAGGCTTTGTTGCGAAATTCACTAATTTATTCAAATCGTTATAAGTGTAATTAATCAGAATATACCCAAAATCTGAAAATATTTTTAAATTTGCATCCACTCCTTTGCTGAAAAGCGAACCCCGATTGTTGTAAAAGCTTCTTTCAGCTTCATCAAATTCGATAATATTTTTTAGAATAGAATAAAATGCTTTTGTGGTTAATTCATAATCAGGCGTTCTGATTTTAAAACCTACATTCGCAAATAGCTCTTTCTCAAAGTCAATCGATTTGCTGTTGAAAATTACTTCGTTCGCAATAATACTATTCTCGCTCGAAGCCCCCGCAAACATCAAAAAATCATCTGAATATCCGTAATTAATATCAATTCTGTAATCAACACCTTTCAAAGTCTGATGATAAAATCCAATATTCGAATAAAGTGGTTTCTGCACTATATATCTTGCAGTCGGATAAAAAGATATTTTCCCATAATGAAATGGTTGCCGGAAGCTAATTTGTAAATTCTCTGATTCAAATCTGTTCTTAATAAAGTATTTCTTTGTTCTGCTATTAAAAATATCTCTTATATACGATATTGATAAAATATTTGTTGGAACGGCATCAAATAAATTCGTTTTAATAGCAAGTACACTGCCGTAATTATATCCATAAAATATTTCATCTCTCGAATTTGGCATTCTCTGGCTATTGTATAAACTATCATCGAATATGCTTCTTTTCGAATAGCGATTATTATAAAACAAATTTCCTGAAAGAATTATTCCTTCATCGAATTGTGTGTTGAAATCCAAGCTTAATATTATGTTATTTATGTTAGGAAATTTTTGGTATTTATCCGTGCTGTCAATAATCGGCGGAATAGATTTTTCCCCGCCGACAAAATATGCGTTCAGCCCAACCTGCGAAATTCCATTATCAAAATATATTTTTGTAAATAAGTTCCCTTGCGAAAAATCAGAGTTGTTTAGATAGTTCAAATGGGTTCGGGCTTTCGGTGCAATTTTGTCAGACACAATTATCCCCGGCGAATTAAGAAAACTGCCCGAAACAAAGTATTTAAATTGCTTGTGTGTTACAAATATATTACCCGATACATTCCCAAGCTGGTTTCCCGCTCCAATATTCACACTCGTTGCGCTTTTCCTCAGATTTGTATCGGATATAATATTGTTGAAGTCAGAAATTGTTGGAAATCTGCTGCTATCGGCTCTTTCGTGTTCTATATAGAAAAAATTTGGCAACAGCACAAATTTTGATAAGTCTATTCCTCCGTCCACTATATTATAAATCGGAACACCTTCGAACGCAAAGTATGGATACCGGGATAGTTTAGTTCTGTTTATTGGAATTAATTCAAGGTTTGTATTCTTTTTATAAACAAAGTTCTCGTCTGCAAAAAGCCAGCTCGATGGAAGCCCCGTAGGTGTTGTTTTAAAAAATAAATCAAGATAAGAGTCGTTAAACTTCTTATTCCTCAGATACTTATATTCAATAATCTCTTTGTTTTCAGCAATTGATATATATTGAAACAGTAGTATTATTATTAAGTAAAAGGAAATTCTCATTAATACGTCTTTCTCTTTGAAATTATTGATACATTAAATTAGTAAAAAATTAATTACTTTTAATAATGAAAAATCATTATATAAATTTTATTGAGTTTCTAAAAAACAATAACAAATTATTCGGATTAAACTCACACATAAAATTAGCTCCGAAAAAACACGGAACTCCATTCCGTGTTTTTTCTCCTGACGGCAGGCAAATTAGAAAAAGCTCAGTAATGATTTTGCTTAAACCCATAAATTTAAATGATTTCAACGTTTTGCTCACTCTCCGCAGCCAGCACCTTAAATCCCATAGCGGGCAAATTAGCTTCCCCGGCGGTCAAATCGAAGAAAATGAAACTCCGCTTCAGGCAGCTCTCCGCGAAACTTTCGAAGAAATAGGAATACCTTCCGAAGAAATTGAAGTTATTTCACATCTTTCCGAACTTTACGTCCCTCCATCTAATTCGCTAATTCATCCTTTTGTCGGGGTTACAAATTTTGATAATTGGGTAATTAATAAAAGTGAAGTCGAAGAAATCATCGAAGTTCCATTTTCATTTTTAGTGCAACAAGATAATATTTTGTTGCAACGAAGGCAGTTTTTGGGCGAAACTATTGAAATACCTTGCTGGGACCTGAACAAACCAGAAGTTCTCTGGGGTGCAACCGCTATGATACTTTCCGAACTTATCGACCTTTATCATTATTTCGAACAAATTGCTATTCCTCAAAATTTTTAATCAAATTCAATAATTTACCCGGTCCCTCACAAATTATCATATCTATCCTGATTATTTAAATAAACTTTTTAATTGTCAATAAGTTTAATTAATTTTGTAACTTGTATATTCGTTATTCGCAAAAAATAAAATGGCAAAACCTTTAAGTATATTATTCGTTACCAGTGAAATTTATCCCTACGCAAAAGAATCAGGAATTGGCGATTTCGCTTACTCTTATTCTCTTGCTATGAGGGAACTCGGACACGATATTCGTGTTATGACGCCTAAATATGGCAATGTTTCGGAACGAAAAAACAAAATTCACGAAATCAACCGTCTGCGAGATATTCCAATTTCAATTGGTGAGCAATCTTTTCCAGCCACTGTAAAGAGTTCTTCACTCTCGAACCCGCGCTACAAAGTTCAGGCTTATATCACAACAAACTATGAATTTTTCGATTCCCGCAAAGGTATTTACCATAATTTAGCCGACTGGAAACTGTTCGAAGATAATTTCGACCGTTTCCTTTATTTCTCTCGTTCTGTTGTCGAAACTTGCCTCATACTCGGTTGGTTCCCTGATATTATTCACTGCAATGATTGGCATACTGCCATTATTCCGGCATATTTAAAACTTCTCTTTCCGAATAAATTTAAGAAAACCCGCACTGTGCTTACAATTCATAACCTTCAGGGGCATCCTGCTGTTCCTCTGAGCGAGTTTTCGAAAACTGGTTTGCCAAAAGATTGTATCTCTTCGTTCAAGCACAAGAATTTGCTAAATCTTTTCAAAGCTGGAATCATCTATTCCAATTTTGTTACTACTGTTAGCCCAAATTACGCTAAAATCTTACTTTCCGACAAAGAATATACCAACGGGCTTAATTCTGTTTTCAAGGAACACAGCAGCAAATTTAAAGGAATTTTGAACGGTATCGAGCAATTCACTTGGAACCCATCTCACGACTATTACATCCATTCTAAATTCGATGGCAATATCGAAGATTTTAAGTATAATAATAAAGTTGAATTATGTAATAAAGTTGGGATCGAATTCGATCCCAAAAAGCCAATTTTTGCGATGATTAGCAAGCTCGACAACTCCAAAGGAATTGGTTTGCTCCTCGAAACTGTTCCTGAAATTATTCGCAAAGATTTTCAATTGGTTATTCTTGGTCTTGGAGATGCAGACCTTCAAAAACAGCTCGAAAAATTAGCCAAAAAATACAGCAAAAAAATTAAAGTAATTTTCAGTATGGATGAATCTCTTGCTCATCAAATAGAAGCTGGTTCCGACTTTTTCCTTCTTCCTGCTGTAAACGAACCTTTTGGCTTGAATATGCTTTATTCGCTTGCTTATGGCAGTATTCCTGTTGTCTTCAGTAGCGGCGGTTTCGTTGATACTGCAATCGATATAGACGAAAATCAGGAACAAGGCAACTCAATCGTTTTCAAAAATCATAATGTCGAAGATTTCTCCAACGCTTTCAAACGTGCTTTCAATCTTTATGCAGATAAAAATAAATTATACGATTTAATCGAACGAAATATGGGTAAAAATTATTCCTGGCAAAATTCTGCTATTCAATACGATGAGATTTATAGAAATATTATGAAAGAACAAAATGCTTAATCATATCATTATGAAACGTAAATTTTTTGCCTATGCCTCTTTGCTCTTAGCGCTTGTGCTGTTCTCCTGTAATGAAGCTCCTACTCCTCTGGGTTTTTCGCTCGTTCAAGATACTGTCGAACTGTATGCAATTAATAGCTTCGAGCATCCTCTGATTGAAAATGCAGAAACATATTTTTTGCCTTTGAATTATGCTAACCCCGGCTTCTCACTTATTGGCACGGCAAATGGAATAAAATCTGGGGTTGTCATCCGTTTCTCAAGAATTCCTGATACTTTAACATACGTCAAAGAAAATGATATTATCGAATGTGCTCTTAATTTACAACCCGATAGATATGCTCTTGGCGACACTCTCGGCTCTAATTATCTTTCTTTCAGCGTTTACGAAAATACAAGTATGTGGGTAATCGAAACATCAGCCGAAGATTTCTTCCAGAAAAAGTTCCAAAAGCAAACTCCAATGGCAACTTTCTCTGGCTCAGTCCCAAGAAAAGACACTATGGAAAAAATAATTGTTGATTTTGATAAAGCTTTATTGCTCGACTGGTTCAAAAAACAAGCTGAGAAAAAAGATACAATTTGGGGCATCTCTATTATTCCAAACGACAATTCTAAAATAATAAGTCAGTTCTATGGCTCGGGTTCGCACTCTCGGCTGGCGCCTTTCGTTCGCGTCATTTTCAACAACACAAAGTCAAATAAAGTCGATACTCTCTACTTGGAATCTGCTATGGAAAAAAATTTCTCCATCACAGATAATAAGTTAGATGATAATCGCCTCACTCTGCAAGGGGCTATCTGCTATAAACCAAAATTTCATTTCGATATTTCTTCTATCCCAAAATTTGCCGGTATCCACAAAGCTGAGCTTCATCTGCCAATTGATAGAAGTAAATGCTTTTCTGCAAATGTTCCACTCGATACTATTATCAGGCTGGATTATTACGAAAACGAAACAGACGAGATAAACAAAAAATCCCCAAAATATTATTATTATGGCATTCGAAATACCGGCATCGATGTTTTCAAAGTCTATTCATTAACTTCGCTACTAAGCTACTGGAACAGAAATACTGGCAAAGGTTCGCTTTCTGTGAATTTCGAGAACTCAACAAGTCAATATAGATTGAATAAGTTTTCGTTCTATACCCCAAATGAACCAGATTCAACAAAAAGACCTAAATTGATTGTAATTTACTCAGTCCTTAAAAAAAAGGATTAATAAGCAATGAAAGTTAAATATTTTTTGCTTCTGCTGGTTGCAATAACACCTTTTAAGTCATTTTCACAGGGCGGGTCCAACTATTCTTCCATAGGCATAGGCGACCTTTTCCCATCTACTAATGCTGCATATCAAGCAATGGGTTCTACTTTTATCTCAGTTCCTGCAGAAAACAGCATAAATGTCAAAAACCCTGCGATGTGGTCTGTTGCTTCTTCTACCCGTATTCTTTTAGGATACAATTTTAATCAGCATCTTAACGAAACTTCCGATGCAACACTCTTCCAAAATAATGGTAAAATCAGCGGACTTTTCACTCTTTTCAATATCGATAAATCATTAGGAATTTCCGCCAGCTTTGGGCTTCACTCATATTCTAACATAAATTATCTGGTTTCTAACAAATTTTCCATTGAAAAAGATGGGCTTACTCAAACAGGTAAAAATACTTTTCAAGGTAGTGGGGGATTATCAAGTGCGTATTTAGGTGCATCTGCTAATATTATAGATAATTTTTCAGTTGGTGCGTCTGCTTTTGCTATTTTCGGACCTATTAAAAATTCAGTCTATACAGAATTCGATGATTATTATTCATACAATTATGAAGTAATAAAATCAGATTATGCTACTTCTTGGGGATCTCGTTTTGGCATTTATTATTATTACGATAATTTGCATTTCGGAGCATTTTACGAATTCGTCGATGATATTAAGTTCAAGCGTGAAACACAATTCTCATCATCTGTAATTTCCGACACAATTATTAAATCTTCTTTCTCCGAAAAATTCCCTTCTCAATATGGAGTTGGAATATCCTATAAAACCGGGAAATTTCTCTTTTCGTCTGATTTTTTGATGATGAATTTCAAAGATTTCAAATATAATCCAATTAGTAATTCAGAATTTACAGATGCTTACAAATTATCATTTGGTGCAATTCGCTATGGCAATACAAGCCGTTTCTCAGAAATATTAGATAGAGTTAATTACAAAGCCGGAATTTATTATCAAAAACTTTACTACAAGATTAATAATCAAGAAATTAATGAATTGGGTTTAAGCTTCGGTGGCGAAATTCCATTGGGCAGCGGTGGCATTTTAGATGTTGCTCTTATTTTAGGCAACCGTGGACGGTCAAATGATTACCTAATTAATGAATATTTCTGTAGGCTTTTTGTCGAAATTAGCATCGGTGAAATTTGGTTCAAACCATTTAAACGTAGATATGAATAGGAGGAATTATGGAAAAAAATAATTTGCGTTCAACAACTGTAATTGGCGTAATTCGTGATGGACGTTGCGCTATGGGTTCGGATGGTCAGGTTACATTTGGTAATACTGTATTGAAGCATAATGCAAGAAAAGTAAGAAAAATATACAATAACTCTATCCTTTGCGGTTTTGCTGGTGCTACTGCCGATGCTTTTACTCTGCTTCAACGCTTCGAAGAAAAAATCGAGTCGCATCGAGGGAATTTATACCGTGCCTCAATCGAACTTGCCAAAGATTGGCGAACTGACCGTTATTTGCGTCGCCTTGAGGCTATGCTTGCTGTAATGACAAATACAGAGGCATTGCTTATTAGTGGCACTGGTGATGTAATTCAGCCCGAGGATAATATTCTTGCTATTGGTTCTGGTGGTCCTTACGCACTTTCCGCAGCACAAGCTTTAATCAAACATTCTAATCTTTCTGCTCGTGATATAGTGGAAGAATCCTTGAAAATTGCCGGTAATATCTGTATTTATACTAATCTTGCTATTACAATCGAAGAATTATAATTTTTTGTTTAATTATTGAGTTTTATTGCTATGAATCAAAACGAATTATTGATGCAATCAAACGAAACAAATATATCTGATAGTTATCTTACGCCAAGGCAAATTGTTGCTGAACTCGATAAATATGTTATCGGGCAGGATGCCGCAAAAAAAGCTGTTGCAATTGCTTTGCGTAATCGTTGGCGTCGCCAGCGTGTTCAGGACAAAATCAAAGAAGAGATTAATCCTAACAATATCATTATGATTGGACCAACCGGTGTCGGTAAAACTGAAATTGCTCGCCGTCTTGCAAAGCTTGCAGGTGCTCCGTTCGTTAAAGTTGAAGCTACAAAATTCACCGAAATCGGTTATGTTGGTCGCGATGTCGAATCAATGGTTCGCGATCTTGTGGAACGTTCTGTTGCTATGGTTCGTGAGGAAAAAACAAAAGAAAAACTTAACGAAGCTCAAATTTTAGCCGAAAATAGAATTCTCGATATATTAATTCCTCCAATTACAAGAGGTCCTTCTTTTGACACTGCTACCGATTCGGAAATCGAAGAAAATCATCGAACCCGTGAGCATTTCCGGGAAATGCTTCGTCGTGGCACTCTCGATGAACGCCATATTGAAATTGATGTTGTCGTCGATCAGGTTCCCTCTATGCAAATTCTTGGACCAATCGGCTTAGATGAAATGGGTATGAATTTACAGGATCTTTTCGGTAGTATGATGCCTAAAAAGAGCAAAAAAAGACGACTAAAAATCGCTGAAGCTAAAAAAGTCCTTCAAAAAGAAGAAGCCGAAAAATTGATTGATATGGATGCTGTCGTTCGTGAAGCTCTTCAAAAAGCTGAAAACAATGGTATTATTTTTATTGACGAAATTGATAAAATTGCCTCTCGAGGTTCGGGCGGACACGGTCCAGAAGTTAGCCGCGAAGGTGTTCAGCGCGACCTTTTACCGATTGTTGAGGGATGCACCGTCAATACTCGTTACGGGCAAGTGCACACTCAACACATTCTGTTTATCGCTTCAGGTGCTTTCCACGTTTCTAAACCATCTGACTTAGTTCCGGAACTTCAAGGGCGTTTCCCGATTCGTGTAGAACTGAAAAGCCTAACAGAAGAGGATTTCGTCAAAATTCTAACTGTTCCTGAAAATGCCTTGATAAAACAATATAAGGCTCTTGCGGCTGCCGAAAATATCGAACTTACATTCGACGATAGTGCTATCCAAGAAATTGCTTCTATTGCTGCTCGCGTCAATGAACAAATTACTAATATCGGTGCCCGTCGCCTTCATACTATTATGACTACTTTACTCGAAGACATTTTGTTCAATGCTCCCGATAACATTTCTGACCGAAATATAGTTATTGATGCTGAAATGGTTCGCAAAAATCTCAATAACATTGTTGATAATAGTGATTTAAGTAGATATATCTTATAGAAAATATGGAAAAAAGAGAATTAGCTAAAAAAATTTATGATGCTGCCTATATCACAGGCAATTTCGTTTTGCGTTCAGGCAAAATTAGCAACGAATACTTCGACAAATATCGTTTCGAATCTCAGCCAGAACTGCTTGATGCTATCGCTCAACTTATGTCTGAACTTATACCTGATAATATTGATTATTTAGCGGCATTAGAAATGGGTGGAATTCCTATAGCTACTGCATTATCCCTAAAAACAGGTATTCCGGTTGTTTTTGTCCGAAAAGAAGCAAAAAAATATGGAACTTGTAAATTAGCCGAAGGTCTCGAAATAAATAATAAGCACTTGCTTATAGTCGAGGATGTTGTTACTTCTGGTGGTCAGGTCGTTATTTCTGCCAATGATTTGAGAAATCTCGGGGCTATTGTAAATTCAGCGATCTGCGTTATCGACAGAGAATCGGGTGGCAAAGAACATCTGAAGAATAACAATATTGACTTGATTTCTCTTTTTACTATGGACGAACTTAAACAAGCTTAATCTTCATAAGAAATGGGCTCCCACAGCTCACCTTCGCACGGGGGCTCATTTCTTGTTACGTGAACATCTAATATTTTGCACAGTTGGCTCGACGGATCAAAGTGTTTACACTTCCCACATAATGTATCTTGTTGGAAATTTGCTATGCGTTTTTGATATTGCTCGTATTGTTTATATGCCGGATATATCGCTAAAAACCATACAAGAAATGCAGTAATCCACCACATCCCTCTCATATCAAGATATTCTACACCAAAAAATGAAAATAAAATAAGTAAGGCACTTCTCAACAATGCACCAAAAACTATTGCTCCAACAGTAATCTTTGGTTCTTTGTAGTCGTCTTCTTCCGATGGAGTGCGGAAGAAAAACATATCTATTATTTTTTCAGTAAAACTCGTTGTTATCTCTTTAATTGATTTACCAATTCTTCGTATATTTTCCTGGCACTTCTATCCGTTGCTAAATAGTTTTCTATTGCCTGGCAAGAATGCAAAACTGTTGAGTGATCACGTCCTCCAAATGATGCTCCTATTTGTTTCAAAGATAAATCTGTAAATTGTTTCGCAAGATAAATTGCCATCTGTCGGGCAAATGCAACTTCGTGCTTCCTTCCCTTCGATTCCATTAATTCAATTGTGATTTTTAGCTTACTCGATACTGCTTTTTTTATCTCATCTATGCTTATTAATGAATTATCTTCAAAATCTGAGCTTCCGAAAATTACTTCTTTTGCTAATTCTATCGATAGTTCTCTCTTATCGAATGTGATTTTGGCTAATAACCCGATTAATGCACCTTCTAATTCCCGAACACTTGATTTAACATTGCCGGCAATAAATTCAAGTACGTTCAGTGGAATATCAATTCCTTCGTCTTCGCTTTTTCTTTTAATAATTGCAAGCCGTGTTTCAAAATCTGGCTGGTGAATATCGGCAATTAGCCCCCACTGAAATCTCGAAATCAATCTTGCATCAATATCTGTCAATTCTTTGGGAGAACGGTCGCTTGCAAAAATTAATTGCTTTTTGGATTGATAAAGGTCATTGAATGTATGGAAAAAATGATCCTGAGTTTTTTCTTTTCCAGTCAAAAATTGTATATCATCAACTATTAACACATCCACATCTCTATACAAAGCCGCAAACTCGTGAACTTTATTATTTTGAATTGCATTGATAAAGTCGATTGTAAAGCGTTCGCTGTTTGTATATAACACCTTTTTATTAGGATGCTCTCTTATTATCTTGTTTCCAATTGCTTGAATGATATGAGTTTTACCAAGCCCGGTTCCTCCATAAATAAATAATGGATTAAATCTTGTCTCGCCGGGCGCATTGCTCACTGCCATAGCCGCTGAGTATGCTAATTGGTTGCAGTCGCCTACAACAAAATTTTCAAATGCATATCTTGAATTTAAATTGCTATTAAAAGGTTTTTCTTGCTTTACTATATTATTAATTGGATATTTTAATCCGGGTAATAGAATAGTCTTGCTTTCCGAAGCTTTCTTGTTCTCCTCTACTACCACTTCGTATTGTAATTTTGCACCCTGCCCGATTATTTTTTCAATCGTTTTCTGCAACAAATCGTAATAATGCGTTTCTATCCACTCATAAAACCATTGGCTTGGTACCAATATCGTGAGCTTCTCTTCGCTCCATTTCTTTGCCCTAATCGGCTTAAACCAGGTAACAAAAACTTGTTTATCTACATTATCCTCAATAAATTCTAAACATTTATCCCATAATTCAGTTGCTTTTTTGTCTGTTGTTTCCGGCAAATGATTGTTAAATCTGGTCTTATCGCTGATTTCCATTTCCGGAAACAATGAAATACTTCTTTCAAGCATCTGTTCCAATTCTTTCTCCTCAATAATCTTGTTTAACCTCACTTTTCTCAAAAAAGGGATAAAACCCCATCTAAAAACTGTGCCAAAATCTTGTTTTTAGTAAAAAAATAAATATTTTATAATTACTATTCTTTTATAAAGGAGCTTATTTGCTGCTGAATACTTGTAAATAATTTACCATACTCAACCATTGTCTTTTAAATTATTGTTTCATCCTTTCACAAGTAAATATCATAATAAAAAAAATATCAAACAAATAAAAAAATTCAGTTTAAAAATTTTAATTTTTGGTTATCTAAAAGTTTAATTAATACAATAACTTACAAAATCAGATTTTTTCATAATTTACTGTTCAATTTTGAACAAATTGGATTGTTAAAAAATTATTAAGAAAAAAATGAAAAAAGTATTTTGATGTTATATTTTTTTTGTAATTGCTTGTAAATAAAAGTGCTTGTGCTCGTGGCGAATAATTTGCATTGTGCATTGCTTTTTAATTTCAATAAGTTAATCGCTATATGACGAGATTGTAATTTTTATTACTAAATCATTAAAAAGTATTCATCGTTCAAATTTGAACTATTACTTATACTTTATTTTTAGAAATAATATTATCGAAGCAAAAATTAAAGAAAAGATATTAGCAATTATTATCGGAAGATTTAACAAGAGAATTCCATAAGTTAGCCAGAGTATCAAGCCAACAACAAAAATCAGATACATGATTAATGAAATATCTTTGGTTTGCTTAGTTCTTATTACTTTCACAGCTTGTGGAATAAAAGCACTTGTAGTTAGTATTGCTGCAAGCAATCCTATAATTGTTTCAATCGTCATCAGAGTAGTCTCGCCCTAATATTTTTGTGTCTGGAATATCGTCAATTATTTGATGATAGAAAAGCAAATCAATTGTTTTGTCCAAAGCACTTTCAATTTCCTCGCTCCATTTCCAGATTATCTCTCCGCTCCGCTCTTGATATTTTGCCGTATCTGTGTTTTCATTTATTGTTTCTTTATTTGATAATAAGTTGTCTTTTATATTATCAATAATTTCAAGCATATCCGCGTTTTCAATTTCTCCGGATGTTACCCAAAAAGCTATTGGCAAAGGAAATTCAAAAGCGTCAAACCATTCTTCACTAATATCAATCGAAAAATCTCCTGCATTTTCGGCAAAGTAAGAAATATATGCATCCACTTCTTCTATATTTACTTTGTC
>JAOAGZ010000004.1 GCA_026415495.1 Eximiradius proteiniborus
AGTTTAGAGTTTCGCCAGGGAAAAATCCTTCTTTTACGTTTGGAGTAAGAGTATCATTTTCCCAAACGTTCAAAGCATAGTTCATATCGTTAGTTGTGCCTTGCCAAACAATGTAGCCGCCACATTTGCGGACAGTGCCATCATAGAAGAACACACCAATAGCGTCGCCAGCCGCCATCGGACGACCATTGATCATAAATACACCACCATATTGCACAGGTTTGAATAGGATTGTTCCGTATTCACCCGGATTTGGTGTAACAGCCCACGAAGTTGTAGGTGGAGCTGAAGTTTGAGCAACTGAAGATTCAGTTACTCCCACAAATAATAAAAGAATTAAACAAATGATAGATAATTGCTTCATATAAAGCTCCTATATGTGAAAAAAAAATCTATAAAATTCAATACCTGACTTACTTAGTATTATTAGAAATATTAATTTACTTCAATATTTTCAATACTTTCAACAAATCTAATAAATAATATGAAAATTCAAAACATTTTTTTTTCTTTTTTTATATTTTTAATTCACACTGGAATGATGAGCAAATACAATAAAAAAAATTAATCAAAACTGTTGAAAAAAATCAATTTTGAGAGAAACTTATTTAATAATTGTTACGTTTATATACAAATATTATTTTGAATTTGTTATATTTGATTATTATAAGTTTTACAGTAGGGAACAATAATGTATAGAAGAATTTCGCTCTATCTATCTCTTCTTGGATTAGGAATAGTTGCTGGTGTGTTCTTAAGTCCTTTAATTTCAGGCGATAATATTTTCGACCAGCTTGAAAAATACAAAACAGTATTTAACACAGCATTCAAAAATTATGTCGATGAAGTATCACCGAGCACACTCACAGAATCTGCAATCAAAGGGATGCTAAGCGACCTCGATCCGCACTCTACCTATATTAATGCCGAAGAAATGCAGCGTGTAGATGAAGATATGCGCGGTTCTTTCGAAGGAATTGGTGTTCAGTTTGACATAATTAGCGATACAATAACTGTAATTTCTCCTATTGCTGGCGGACCAAGTGAAGCTGTTGGAATTCTTGCCGGAGATAAAATTGTTAAAATTGATGGCGCGTCTGCAATAGGAATGAAACAGGAAGATGTACCTAAAAAGTTGCGTGGTCCGAAAGGCACAAAAGTAGAATTAGAAATCTATCGTCCCGGACAGAAGGGAACGATGAGTTTCACAATTATCAGAGATAAGATTCCACTGCATAGCGTAACTGCTGCTTACATTTTGGAAGGAACAGATATTGGAGTAATTTCTATTAATCGTTTTGCAGCAACCACTCACGAAGAGATGCTTAATGCTGCAAATGAATTACGCAGTCAAGGAATGAAGAGACTAATTCTTGACTTGCGTGGAAATCCGGGTGGCTATCTCAATCAGGCATTTTTGATGGCTGATGAGTTCTTACCGGGGCAAGGAGATACAATCGTTTATACTCTGGGTCGAATGGACGATGCCAACGAAGTATACCGTTCGCGTCGTGGTAACCAACTTGAAGATATTCCTTTAGTTGTATTGATTGATTATGGCTCTGCTTCTGCGAGTGAGATTGTATCTGGTGCAATTCAGGATTTAGATCGTGGGCTAATTGTTGGAACTACTTCGTTTGGGAAGGGACTTGTTCAAAGGCAATATCCGTTGCAAGATGGTTCAGCATTCAGATTAACAATTGCAAGATACTATACTCCATCAGGTCGTTCAATTCAGAGACCATATAAAGACAAAGATAAGTATTTTAAACGTTTTATGGAACGTTTTGAACTCGAAGAAGGATTAAATCTTGATCATACAATTGAAAAAATGAAAGCTGAAAAAGGAAAAGACAAAATCGAACTCGATTCCATTCCATTATTTAAGACACGTGCTGGAAGAACTGTGTTAGGCGGTGGTGGAATTACACCTGATTATATAGTAAAAAGTGATACAATTACTAAATTATCAGCACAAATTCGCAGCAAAAACCTTTATAATGAGTTTATTAATACTCGTTATAATAGTGGAAAAGAATTAAGAGCAAAATACGAAAATAATTTCAGTGCGTTCTACAAAGAATTCAATGTATCGAATGATGATTTGAAAGCTTTCAGAAAATTTGTCGAAAGCAAGGAAATTAAATGGGACGAAAAAGATTTTGAAACTGACAAAGACTATATTAAAACTGTAATAAAGGCTCTGCTCGCCAACATTATTTTTGACCGTTCAAAGCAAGCCTTAGTATTTAGTGATATTGACAGACAATTGCAAGTTGCTAAAAATTTATTCCCAGAAGCTGAAAAAATTGCACGAATGGGTCAAAATAAAGGAAAGAAAAAGTAATAAAATCAACAAATAGTAATAATAAAGAGGCTGTCCGAAAAATTCAGACAGCCTTTTTTATATTAATAAACTATGTTCAAAAATTAAGACCAAATAATGTTTACACCTTTGAGCATTTCATTTATCTTGCGTTTCTCTTCTTCACTAAAATTATTTTTAGTTAGAATAACGCTCTTCAAATTTTTGCAATTGACAATGCTTTGAGGAAGAGAAGAAAGCTCGTTGAAACTTAAATCGAGTTCCTGTAATTCAACTAAGTTCCCAAAATTTTCAGGCAATTCCTGAAGTTCGTTTTCATAAAGAAACAGTTTTCTTAATTTTTTCAAATTGCAGATAGATGAAGGCAAATTCGACAATAAATTTTTATAAACACGGAATTTTTGCAAGTTTTCGAGTTCGCCGAAGCACTCAGGAAGTTCAGCTAAATTATTCTCGTGAACTTCAAGTTTTTCTAATTTTTTTAAGTTGCAAATAGAGTTGGGCAATTTAGCAAGGAAGTTGCCAGGTGCACGAAGTTTTACTAAGTTTTCTAATTTTCCAATGCTTTCGGGGAGTTCGGATATTTCATTTTCGCTAAGAACAAGTTCTTGTAAATTGCTCAAATTACCAATACTATCGGGAAGCCTTTTAATTTTGTTATTGTTTAGCCCTAAGCGTTTTAAGTTTGCGAGATCACCAATGCTTTCAGGAAGTTTTTCGATTTCGTTCCAGCTAAGCACAAGCACAACAAGGTTTTTCAATTCAGTAATGGATTTTGGAACATTTTTGATTTTGTTTCCACTCAAATCTAACTTTCTGAGGGATTTGAGCTGAGAGATTTCGTCAGGAATCTCTTCTATCTGATTATTCCAAAGTATTAAATCTTCTAAGTTAGGGAATTCGAAAATTTGTTCCGGGAATTTGTTTAAATCTTTGAAATGTAGGTCTAAGCGAGTAACATTAAGAGGATCTTTGAGAGCAGCCTCGATTGAAAAGAAAGTAATCGAGGGATTTTGAGTGCTTGCTTCGGTATTCATTTCGCCTCCGTTTCTTATATTAGTGCAAGAATTTTTTCTATATAATAGTTAAAAAAAAATTAAAAAACAACATATATTTTATAGATACAAGAGTAAAATCAGAATGGGAATAATGATTCCAATAATTCCCAGAATAGTGCCTCTCCATTTCAAACCATTTTTTCCTTTTATGATAAAAAGTCCGGATATAGCAAGAAAAGCAAGAGCCACACAGTAAAAGTCCGAGAAATAAGTCCAGGTTTTTCCCGGATTATAATGCATTTTATTCAAATGGAAAAACAATGGACGGCGTTTAATAGTCTCAATTTCGCAATAGCCTGTATTTAGTTCGCAGGTAACACTACCACCATCAATAAAGATTTTTAGTATATTATTTTTTGGGAAGTAGTGGCTTTTGTATGAATCAACATTAACAGAACTGAGGATTTCAGAAACCTTTTGTTTGTCAATCTGCTCGCGGGATAGATTGGCATTTATTTGGAATGCCTCTTTTCTAATAATATAATTAGGGTTCCAGTCCTTAATATGATTAATGGCAATTCCAGAAATCGCGTAAATCAGAGTCATACCAATAAAGAAATACCCAAGGTCGCGATGAAGGGTACGATTAAGTTTGTATAAATTCATAATTAAATGTAGTTAGTTGGACATATATATAAAAATATCGAGACGCTAAAAGGCGTCTCGATTAGAAATGAGCAATACAATTGCTTATATTTTTTTAAAAGAGATAGCTTTCATAGTGAATTTCGGAACATATCCTTTAGGACTATTTTGAATTCTTTGTTTTAGATTTTCAACTTTTTTCATACTTTCTTCGAATTCGCATGAGTGTTCAGTATTATCCTTCGACTCGGCTTTGATTTCTTCTTCTAATTTATTTGCATATTCCATATCGAGTTTTTCTTCTTCAAGAGTGCCAACGACAGAAACTTTAGTTCCTTCTAAATCCTTTGGGAAAGAAGAAATTTTATCGGAAACAAGAATCTGTATTTTTTGTTCAGGATTATCCGGATTGCCGATGAACATTTTTTTGCCACTGTGTGCACATACGTGGAGCACCATACCTTCGAGTTCAACTTGTCCGCCTTTGTATTCAAAATTATCTGATAAAAGTTCATCAAAAGTTAATTTCTTAATTTCATCAACAGGCTTTTCTGCTTGCTTGCAAGAAAAAAGAACAAAAGCAAACACAACAAATAATAATAATGTTTTTTTCATAGTAATTTCCTTAATACAATGTAATAAAATACTATACAAATTAACAAAAAAATTAGAAATTTTTAACTGATTTTGCTAATTTTTGAAGACCTTTTAAAACAAGATTTGGCTCGAAATGAACATCGAAGCCGCTCAGATTTTCAGCAATAAGTGCACCATCTCCACCAGTAACAACAACTGTGGGTTTTTGCCGCTTAAGTTTCTTGCGAGAAAGGTTTGTTATCACTTCTTTTATTCCCCCTATAACGGAGCTGAAAATACCTATTTGTATAGCTTCAACTGTATTTGTTCCGTAGATTGAGGCTGGTTTTACAGTATCAACGAGCGGGAGCAAAGAAGTGAATTGTTCCAATGCTTTCGCCTGAGTTCGCAATCCTGGGAAAACGGCACCACCCAAAGCAATATTAGGTTCAACCAGAATATTTATGGTAATAGCAGTTCCACAATCAACAGTAACAAGCGGAGGAGAAAACTCATCAACTGTTGCGATAAGTCCAAGGCGTCTGTCAATTCCCATTCCTTCGACACGTGAAAAGCTAATAATGTTGGATTTCTCTATAATATCAGAAGCATTAGAGAAAGGAACATTCTTTTCTTTCAATAATTTAATTAAAGATGAATAAGCTTCTTGATTAACACTTGAAACAACAATGAACTTATAATCGATATCGGCAAAAACGGTTTTTTCAAGTTTTTTCAACCAATCATCATAATGAAGCTCATAAACAGAGAAAATATCATCGTCGAGCAATTTAATTCTACTATTTCCAATATCAATAGCAAGTGTTTTTTTCTTAATCCAGTTCATATCTTATCGAGTTAGAGTTATCAACAATTGTCAATTCGCCAGTATCAATAGATTGTAGTTCTAATTGTCCGTTTGGATATAGTTTTTTTGCAATCCACAGACCACTTTTATTACTAACAATGATAATTTTGTCGAATACATTTAATTTATTTGACCATTCTTCAAATATCTTATTAGAAGGATAGTTTAGATATTTTTTAATATTATTTGATAGAGGTTCTATCAATTTTTCGGGTTCGGTTTCGATACCCAAAAGCGACAAGGAGGTAGGATTAATACCTTCGGAAATTGGAAATTCTCGCTGATTAACATTAATACCAATTCCAATTACAGAGTTTTCGCACCGTTCGCCCGAAAATGAATGTTCAACAAGAACACCGCTGATTTTTTTCCATCCGTTTGGACACTTTGCATAAACATCGTTTGGGTATTTCAAGCGAAAAGCTACATTTGGAGCAATGGACATGAGCAGTTTCAACACTGCGAGGCAACCTATAAACTGGTAGGAAACGAGTTCTTCATAATTTACTTCTTTATGATGTTTTTTGCCATATGAGTAATATAGGTTACTTTTATATTCACCGAACCAGTTTTTCTCGTTTCTACCACGTCCTTTTGTCTGGAATTCAGCAGTAACAACCACTTCATCTTCTATTTGAAGAAGATGTCCGATGTAATCGTTTGTAGAAGAAATTTCGCCAAAATGATAGTGTTTCATACCTTATTGAAGATAGTTCAGAGTAAAATCTTTCAAATTTCTAAACATAATTTTATCGATTAAATCATCATCGGAAAGTGCAATTTTAAGCATTTCATAAATTTCCGGGTAACTTTCGACACCAGAGAAAGGACAATGAGTAATACCATCGAAATCAGCACCAAATCCCAAAACATTTTCACCACCGAGTTTCAAGATATGTTGAATATGTTCAATCATTTTGTTTTTAAGATTGTCTTGCTCGCTACCTAAGAAATTAGAATAAAGATTAATGCCGATAAAACCATTTCTTTTAATAATTTCCTGAATTTGTTCATCATAAAGGTTTCTTGGATGGTCGAAAATTGCACGAGCGTTTGAGTGCGAGGCAATAAAAGGAGATGAAATTGTGCTGGCAACATCATCGAAGCCAGCAATATTTAAATGAGAAACATCAACAATCATTTTGAGTTTTTCCATTTCGAGGATAACTTCTTTTCCAAAAGAAGTGAGTCCGAAAGGTTCATCAATGCCATCAGCAAGAAAATTTCTATGGTTCCAGGTCAAGGTCATTGCACGCACGCCAAGTGAGTGAAAAGCATAAAGATTATTTATATCGTTAATAATTGGAGCAGCACCTTCGATAGAAAGCAGAATATTTACTTTACTTTCGTCGTAATCGCTTGATTTTGTAAGCAATTGAACTCCGTCAGAGATTTGTTTCCGGAGGCGACCGAGACAATTAACAGCAAAGCTTAAAGCGGTATCGCCAGCGAGTTCAGGTTCAGTAAACAGGGCAAAATATTGGAGCTTACCACCAACGGATTGAAATTTCGGCAAATTCCAATGAGCATTTTCACTAAAAAAAATGTTGTTTCTATATGCGGTCAAAGTATCGCAATGAGCATCTGATATTTTCATAACTTTCCTTTAATATTAAAGTGCAAATATATGTATTTTTTTATTTTTTGATAATAAAAATTAAATAAGTTGTTTAAATAATGAACACTTAATTTTTTTCTTGTATTTTTTTTAATTAATTTTGAGTTCAAAACAATGGAGCAGAAATGAATTTTTTTAAGAAGATAAAAGATAAAGTAACTGAACAAGTAAGCAAAGTATCAGAACAAGTAGAAAAAGCAACCACACAATTTACCGAAGCAGTCAAGCAGGCAACTTCGGCACTTGGTTTTGATAAAATAAAGCAAGGATTATCGAAAACCCGTAATTCTTTGGTAGATAATTTAAAGGCATTGCTCGGCGGAGGAAGAAAAATTGACGATGCGTTGATAGATGAAATTGAGGAAATACTTATTTTATCAGATATTGGGGTAGCAACAACTGAGAAGATTATTGAAACACTGCGAAAAAGGGTTAAGCGAGAAGGTTACGAAAATGCAGAAGATTTATATGTTCTTTTGAAACAAGAAATACTAAATTTACTTGTTGAATCGCCATCTGCAAAAAATGATGCAATATATGAAATACCAGATGAAAACACGCCTTGGGTAATTATTGTTGTTGGAGTAAATGGTGTTGGGAAAACAACAACAATTGGCAAACTTGCATACAATTATAAGTCTGCCGGCAAAAGCGTAGTTATTGGAGCGGCTGATACTTTTAGAGCAGCTGCAAACGAACAGTTAGAGATATGGGCTGAGCGGGCAGGAGTCGAGATTATTCAGCAACAGCAAGGAGCCGACCCCGCAGCAGTAGCATTCGATACCCTTAAATCGGCTATATCAAAGAAAAAAGACGTGGTAATTATTGATACAGCCGGAAGATTACATAACAAAGGACATTTGATGGCTGAACTCGAAAAAATATCAAGAGTTGTGAAAAAATTGAAGCCCGATGCTCCAAATGATGTTTATTTGATTTTGGATGCCACAACCGGGCAAAATGCAATACAGCAAGCAAAAGAGTTCTCGAAAGTTGCGAATATTACAGGCATAGTTTTAACTAAATTAGATGGAACAGCAAAGGGCGGGGTAGTTATACCAATTGCAAATGAATTGAACATTCCCGTTAGATACATAGGAGTTGGCGAAAAGATTGATGATTTGCAGCCATTCGACCCTAAAGCTTTTGTTGATGCATTATTCGAGGACAGAGCAACTAACGAAGAAAATATACAAGAGTAGTGGCAGATTGCCAGACAATGTAAGCAGAAAGAACAAAAATTAAGGAAAATACTATATAAAGAACAATTCTATAAGTTAGTTTTCCTTTGATTGAAATTAAGTGAAATAGTATTCCAAAAGCAGCAGTAAGAGATAATATAAAGAGCAAAAGCTCTTTATTTGTTTTTACATTTACTTTTTCGAAATTAGTTTTAGTCCAAAATTCGTGTGAATAAACTTTTATTGGAACTGATGGCACAGCAAAAGCATATCCAATGAAAGGGTCTGTTTTGTAGCGAAAACCAGCTAATTTAACAATTCCGATAATATCATAATCATTCGCACCGCTTCGAGCATCGACTTCAATTAACGAGTGTTTTGGAACAGAAAATATTGGTGTTTTGTTGTAATTAATAGGCGATTGATTGTAGATGGGCTCCCAAATATCCGTCTTGAATTTTCTACCAATTAGCAAGAATTTTTGATTAGTATTTTCTGTATTTTCAATAAACAACTGTTGAACATTATCTGTTGGGTTAAAATAGTTCTCGACGTAAGGGAAAGCAAACGGAATGATGAAGTAGAAAAAAGATGCCCAAAAAGGAACAAGTATTAATATTTTTAGTGTCCATAAAATCGCTGAAGACGCAATCCATTCTTTGCGAAAGATTTTTCGTAACCACAAAAAAATATAAAAAGCAAAAGCAAGAATAAATATGTAATAATAGTTTTCCAAATTCATAAAACCAATCAATTATTAAATGGAATTTCAATAGCAAAAGTTGTGCCTTTTCCTAATTGAGTTTCCTTGACAAAAATTTTACCGTTGTGATAGTCTTCAATAATTCGTTTTGCAAGACTAAGCCCAAGCCCCCATCCACGCTTTTTTGTTGTAAAACCGGGATAGAATAAGTTTCGGCGGACTTTGCTTGTGAGCCCTTTGCCATTATCTTCGACGTAGATAATTGCGTATTTATGGGAAACTTTTGCTGTGCGGATGATAATCTTACCTTCTTTGTGTTCAATTGCTTCGGCAGCATTTTTAAGCAAGTTTTCAATAACCCAAGCAAGCAAATCCTGATTAGCTTCGACAGTAATATTTTCGCTGAATTCCCGAATAATTTCAACTTTACGCCCAAGGTGTGGCAAACGTTTTTCGAAATATCTGCAAACTTCATCAATCAGGGTATTCAATTCAATTTGCTCTTTTTCCGGCATAGAACCAATTTTGGAGAAGCGAGTAGTGATAATCTGCAGTCGGTTAATATCGTTGCTCATCTCGTTAATTGTATCTTCAACTGCTTTTGGGTCGTCTTTGGAGAAACGTAATATTTCGAGCCAGGCTAATAAGCTCGACAATGGTGTTCCAAGTTGGTGAGCCGCTTCGCGAGCCATCCCTACCCAAACTTTGGATTGCTCGTTTTTTCGGACACTACTGAAAGCAACATATCCTATAGCGATAAAAGCTGAGATGATAATCAAGGAAACAAATGGAAATAAGCGTAATCTATCAATTAATTCAGAGTGCGTATAGTATATTTTTTGAATTACGACGCCGTTTTCGTCCTCGATAATAATTGGTTCATAATTTTCTTTCATTTTTTGAATATAGCGTTTAAGAAAAGCTCGCTGTTCTTCTATAGTCATCATTTTGCTAAGATTAATATTTAGAGTGTAAGAGGCAAAATCTTCGAGAGGTTCATCGTTTGCATCAGTCATAATCACCGGAAATGTAATAGTCGGGGTAATTTCATCTAAAAAAAATATAAGATATTCTAAATTTTTTTTAGGGTCTGAATAATGTTTGTAAGTATTGGAATATAATCTGATGATTCGCTGTTCGTGTTGAATTAATTCATCGACGAGAACCTGAGTAAAAATCACAACAGCAATAACAATAGAGAAAGCAATTAGCGTAAGCAAAGTTTTAAGTTGCCATTTTCCGTCGGTGCTGAACAGCGATTTTAATAATTTAAAACCATTAAGCATATAATAGAATTATGAATTTTTTTAAATAATGTAAGGTAATTTAAGAAGAAAAATGTAAAAAAATTAACTTTTTTGGTATAATTTTCGTGCGAGCAAGTGCTTGATTAATTATAATTAATTGTAATGCAAAAACTTATGTAAATTTTTATTTAAATATTGATTAATTAATTTTATATTTGTGATGAAAATAATGTTGTATAATTTTTTAAGGAAAAATGGTATGTCTTTTCTGGATAGGGTAAGAGATTTCTTTCAGAGGAAGAAAACAGTAGAAATCGGCGGTGGCGAGCAAGCAATTGAAAAGCAGAAGAAGATGGGGAAACTCACCGCACGCGAACGCATTCAGTATCTGCTTGACCCAGGGACGTTCCACGAATACGATATGTTTGTTGAGCATAAAGCAGAAGACTTTGGGATGGACAAGAAATTTTTGCCGGGCGACGGGGTAATTACCGGAACCGGTAACATTCTGGGACATCCGGTTTGCATTTATGCTCAAGATTTCACTGTAGCAGGCGGTTCTTTAGGACTTGCACACGCAAAGAAAATCACAAAGATGATGGACCACGCGATGAGAATGGGAATGCCACTTATTGGAATTAACGATTCAGGTGGCGCTCGAATTCAGGAAGGCGTGAATTCACTTGCTGGTTATGGCGAAATATTTTTCCGTAATACACGCGCATCGGGGGTAATTCCACAAATATCGGTTATATTAGGTCCGTGTGCTGGTGGAGCTGTGTATTCACCTGCTTTGACAGACTTTGTGTTTGTAGTAGACAAAATTTCAAAGATGTTTATCACCGGTCCAGAAGTAATCAAAACAGTTCTTGGTGAAGAAATTTCGATGGAAGAACTTGGTGGAGCACGCGTACAAGCAGAAATTTCAGGAAACGCACATTTTTATGCAGAAAGTGAGCAGGAATGTTTCGAGCAGATCAAACGCCTTGTTACTTTTATCCCTTGGAACAACAGAAAGAAAGCTGATAAATTCCAGCCAAAACCACCAATTTTTGATAAACCTATTGCAGAAATACTGCCCAAAGAACCAAATGAACCTTACGACATCCGAGATGTAATAAAGGCTTTGGTGGATAATTCAGATTTTCTTGAAGTGCAAGAGCATTGGGCAAAAAACATCGTGATTGGATTTGCAAGAATTAATGGAGAAACAGTTGGAATAGTTGGCAATCAGCCAATGGTGCTTGCTGGTGTGCTTGATGTAGATTCGTCGGATAAAGCCGCACGTTTTATTCGTTTTTGCGATGCATTCAATATTCCATTGCTTACACTTGTTGATTTGCCGGGATATTTGCCGGGTGTTGACCAGGAGCATGCTGGTGTAATTCGTCACGGAGCAAAAGTGCTGTATGCATATAGCGAAGCAACAGTATTGAAAATGACAGTAATATTGCGCAAAGCATATGGTGGTGGTTATATTGCAATGTGTAGCCGCCATTTAGGGGCAGATTTTGTGTTTGCCTGGCCTTCTGCTGAAATAGCAGTAATGGGACCGGAAGGCGCGGCAAATATTATTTTCAAGAGCGAAATTGCTAATGCGGCTAACCCAGAAGAAATGCGCAAGCAAAAGGTTGCTGAATATATCGAAAAATTTGCTAATCCTTATAAAGCTGCTGCTAATGGATATATTGATGCAGTTATTACGCCAGAAGAAACACGCGACTTCTTAATTCACGCATTGTGGGTATCGCAGAACAAAGAGGATGTTCCACCAAAGAAAAAACATGGTGTTCCACCATTCTAATGGAGTAGAGATGAATAACGAAAATTTAGGAAAGATAATTCTTGACGATACAGTTTACGAAACGCAACTGACTAAAAAATTTGTTGCGAGAAAAAAATATGCTCCGAAAGATCCGAAAAAAGTAACGGCTTTTATTCCGGGTGTGATACGGGAAGTGTATATAAAAATCGGAGATAATGTAAAAGCCGGGGACAAGTTGCTTGTGCTGGAAGCAATGAAAATGAGAAATACTATTAAATCTCCAATGAATGGTAAGATTAGATATGTTGCTGTTTCGACTGGCAAATCAGTTGCTAAAGATGAACTTTTAGTTGAATTTGAATAAAGTATTCAGGAAATAATAAAAAAGAGACGTAATAAATTACGTCTCTTTTTTTATATAAACATTTCTTTTATAACATTCCGCTTCGTTTCCGAATGAACCATTCTGCTGAAAGAAGCAGAACAACAAGAATAAGCAAATAAGGTAAGTTCCAGATAATTATGTCGTTGCGTTTTTTTATGCTTCGTTCTGTAAAGAATCTATTTTTTTGAATATCATCAACAATAGATGAAACATCACCGGAATAATAGAATTTCCCGCCGGTAATTTCAGCAATTTTTCTGAGAAGCGGTTCATTCATTTTTAGGTTCAGGTACTCAATAGAAATTTCCCCGATGGAAAATCTGCCATCATCTGTGCCCAGAACGTTGTTGTTGAGAGTTGCCTCTGCTGAAAAGGAATAATCGCCCGAAGGGAGGCCTTCTATTGTTGCATAGTAGTTGCCCTGACCTGTGGGGGCAAGAGTGATTTCGCGAGTGTCGCTTTTACCAGAAACTTTAACTTTAAGATTTGCTTTCTCGATAGGATTGTAGGCAGCGTCGTAAACTTCACCAAAAAGTTCGACTACTTCATTTTCATTATAAAATTTACGCGAAGGACGGACTTTAACTGGTTTGGTTTGCTCGGCAATGGAAAGCCATCGCAAACTGTTGTTGATAAAAATGTTTAACAAATCTTCGGCATTGCGTCCTTTCGCAAGTTCCGAGGCGTAACCAAAAAGCTTCCATCTATGCAAACCATATCCCATCAGAGCAATAGATTTACTATTTTGAAAATGCCGGGACATAATTAAAGGCTCATTTAATGGAGCGTTGTTGATTTTCATTGTGGCTAATACTTCGCTTTCCGTTTTCGGACGAACAAATGTTTCGGTTCGAAACAGAGGCGGGAGTGAATTCCAAAGTTTAAGGTCATCGTCGCTACCGGTAATTCTCAAAATCGGAGAAGAGAGAGCTGGCGTTTTGAAATCAGGAACTACAAGTAATTCTTGTGGTCGTGAGGATACTACAACAAAAGGCAGATAATTCTGAAATTCTTTAAGTTTATTGTAGTCAGTAGTTTGAGAAGCGATAAAAAGAAGAGGCTTCCCACGTTCTAATTCAAGTTTTATCATATCTATTACATTTTTCGGAGTTGATTGGATAGGAAAACCAACAAAAACGATAAGTTCGCTGGCTTGGAGAACTTTCGGATTAGGTGTTTCGTAGAATTCAGCACCTTTTTTCTGAATAAATTCTTTTATTTCGACGCCTTTTTCGAGCGAAATTGATTGTTTAATCATTGACAAATCAGGTGATGGAGAACCGGCAAAAATTGCAAAATTACGTTTATTTTCCAGGACACGAATAAATTCTGAAATTGAGTTATTTTTTCGGGTAATTTCATTTTCGATTGGGTCAATCTGTGCGGTTATTTTATGAGTTCCGGGTTTGGTGGGAGTATATTCGAAATTGTGAAAATAACGTTCTCTACCCGGCTCAATGAATATATCTTGTTCTCCGATTTTTTCTTCATTAGAGAATAGCTTTAATTTCAAAGTTTTATTAGAAAATCCATTTGCTTTGAAATTGACCATAATTTGGATTTTATTATCGACATAAGCAATTTCATTTGTAACAATTGATAATACAGCAATATCAACTGGCTCAGTGGTATCGCCAATACCAACAACGTAAAATGGAGCAGTGAAACGCTCGGCATCAAAAATTGGATTTGAACCAGCATTGTAGGCACCGTCAGTGAATAACACCACAGCTCGAATATTTTCTTCGTCGCGGTATCTATCTAATCGGCGAAGTGCTTTTGAAATATCAGTTGTTCTGCCATTAAAGGCTAAACTATCTATGTTGAACTTATCTAATTGTTTGACATCGCTATCAAAAAGGAAGGTAATATTATCGAGATTATCAATATTTGAGTTAATCAAAGAATTTTTGAAAGCATCGGCACGATTGCCTTTTGCATCAGTAGTGCCGGCAGAAATTGAATTATCGAGAAGAATAGCTATTTTAGGTTTTTCGATAAATGCACGAGTAATTGAATATATAGGTTCAAAAATAGCAAAGATTAAAATTGCGAGGGCAAATCCACGAAGAGCAATAAGCAGATAGCGTTTTTTTTCGGAAATTGGAGGAATTGTTGTTTTGTATGCCCAAAAAGACAGCCCAAATCCAGCTATAATAAATAAAACCAAAAGCCACCAGTAACCAGAAATAACTAAATTGTATGAATTCATAACGTGTATTTTTAAATAAAACAAATATGAAAATATGATAACGAAATAACAGCGAAAATATGAAAAATAAATTAGTAAATCATAAGAAGAAAATCATAATACAGTTGTTTGAATTCATCAATTATTCATAATTCGTTTAGATTTTTTTTGTTAAATCTTGTATTTTTCTTTATATTAAATGAATAAATAAATGATATTGTTTAATACAAAGGACTTATGATGAAATCCAGATTAATTTTATTAATGCTAATTTTTGCCTTTACATCAGAAGTATATCCTTGCACAAACTTTCTGGTAACGAAAGGAGCTTCGGCAGATGGTTCGACAATGATTTCTTATTCGGCAGATGCCGGTGGATTTATGGAGCCATTATATTATGCACCTGCTGCAAAACATCCCGAAGGGTCGTGGGTTGATATTTATGAGTGGGATAGCGGCAAACATCTTGGCAAAATAAAGCAAGTGCCTGAAACATATAAAGTAATTGGAAATATGAATGAATATCAGGTAGCAATTGGAGAAACAACGTTTGGTGGACGTGAGGAACTGCGGGACACAAACGCAATAATGGATTATGGTTCGCTTATGTATATAGCATTGCAAAGAGCTAAAACCGCACGTGAAGCAATTAGAGTAATGACAGAGCTTGTTGCTGAGTACGGTTATTATAGCTCGGGGGAATCTTTCTCTGTTGCTGATCCTGATGAAGTTTGGATACTTGAAATGATAAGCAAAGGACCATACGAAAAAGGTGCTGTTTGGGTAGCTGTTCGTATTCCAGACGGATATGTAGCGGCTCACGCTAACCAAGCACGCATCAGACAATTTCCGATGAATGACCCTAATAATTGTTTGTATGCACCGGATGTGATTTCTTTTGCTATTGCACGAAGCTACTACAATCCGAAACAGGGACCATTCAGCTTTGCTGACACATATTGCCCACTCGACGCGAGCAGTTTGCTGTTTTGCGAGGGAAGAGTATGGAGTTTGTTTAGACGTGCAGCACCATCTCTGAATTTATCGAGTGATTATTGGCGTGCATACGAAGGAGAAGAACCTTATCCATTATATATCAAGCCGGACAAGAAGCTTACTCCACAAGATGTGATGAGATTAATGCGCGATCATTTCAACGATACAGAATTTGATATGACCAAAGGACTTGCAGCAGAACCTTTTGGCAATCCATACAGATGGAAACCGCTTGCATTTAAAATATTCGGCGACACAACAACTTATGCCTGGGAAAGACCAATTTCGACACAGCAAACAGCATTTTCCTTTGTATCGCAAAGCAGAAGTTTCTTGCCAAGAGAAATTGCCGGAGTATTTTGGTATGGAGTTGATGATACCTATTCTACTGTTTATGTGCCACTTTATGTAGGTGCAATGAACGATATTCCAAAATGTTTCAGAGGTGGTAGTATCAAAGAACTTGATTTGAATTCTGCTTTTTGGATATTCAATCTGGTTGCAAACCTTGCATATACAAAATACTCATATATTATCAAAGACATTCAGGTTGTGCAGAAGCGTCTTGAAAGTAAGTATGAGATGTTTCAGCCAATAATTGAGAAGGCGGCAAATGAGTTGTATCAGAAAGATAAAGCTTCGGCAATACAATTTTTGAGCGATTATTCATTGAATGAGTCTCAAAAAATGTTTGATGAATGGTTTACTCTCTGGAAGCAATTAGTTGTAAAATATAATGATGGCTATATTAATGATGTGAACGTTGATAACGGGCGTCATCCAAAGGGTGTAGGTTATGGCGACGAATTTTTCAAACGTGTTGTCAAAGAAAAACCTGGTTATTTCGAAGTAAAAATGAAGAAGAAAAAAGACAAAAAGAAAGGAAAATAAATGTTAGAAAAGGCGTATCGCAAAATACGCCTTTTTTATTTTAACAAATTGCGTTTGAATGGTAAATAAATTCATTGGCAAAGGCACATAAGAATGTAATCAATATTTCATTGATAAAATTGTAATTTAAGGAACATACAGCAATGAACAAAAAAGAGGCTGATTTAGAAGTCAGCCTCTTCCCTATTCGATTGCGATAATTATCAATTAAGGTTTTTCGAAAATTTTGTCGTCCAAAGCACTATCGATTTCATATTCATCAAAGTTGAATACCATAACAGTATTTCCATTAATTTTTAATTCAATTACAGATGGAACGATAGCTCCGCCAACTTTTGTTTTTTCTTCAAAAACATATTCGATTGTATTAGATTCATCATCTTTCTTTACTTCAGCCCTTAATTTATAGAACCAATTAGTAATTTCATCAAGATAGATAGTGGAGATATCGTTATCTTTGTCTGTCATTTTAATAGTAATGTAGTTCTTGTCATCAATAGTTTCTTTGCCAAGATACTCAAATGAATAGCCTTCTTCACCGTATTTGACGATAGGAGAATTAAGGAAGTCGAAAATCTGCAAAATTTGGTCTTTTGCGGCATCGGGTAAATTTTTCTTATCTTTAGAACCAGTGAGAGGATTGACCATCCAAGCTTTTTTGCCATCAAAGGCTTGAATAATAGTATTGCCCATATATTCGATTTCAATTCTGACTTTGTCTGGTCTCTTGATTTTGTAAACAATAGGAATTTGTTCGCCTTGCTCAGCAATGAACTGACTGCCGTGGATAACGAAAGTTTCAATTTTATCTAATGCTTCTTTGTTCATTGCTTTAATAGCATTTTTCATTATATCATCGATATTCTGAGAATAGAGAAAATTTGCAGAAGCAAATAAAAAGATTAAAAGCAAAAATTTTTTCATAACTACCTCTAATTATTGATTTTTAAAAATAAGTAAAAAATAATATATAATAAAGCAATATTAATAATTTCCATTTTTTTCCAAGAAAGTGCCTAATTCTGAAATAATCACAGCGGAAAACAGCAAAGTTGCTCCGAAAATTTCGGTATTCGACATAGTTTCATTCAAAAAGATAACAGCCACTGAACTTGCTACAATAGGTTCGAGCGAAAAAATTAATGCAGCCTTGACAGGTGTAGTGTATCTTTGAATGCTTGTATGGATAAATGTAACAAAAAATGATGCTAATACAGCATTAAAAGCTAATGAAATTAAAAGCATATTATCAAATTTTACAACCCAAGAACTATCCTCGAAAGTAACAAAATAAACAAGAGCAATAATCGATGATGCAACAAACTGCAAAAAAACCAACTGAGCAGTTATTGAGCGATTTTCAATTTTTTTTGTAAATACATCCATATATGTAATATAGAAAGCCCAAAACATTGTGGAGAAGAGAGTAAGGACATCGCCGATATTAATATTATCAAAGTCTGGATTTGTGAAAATCCATAGTCCAATCATAGCAACAAAAACTCCCCAGAAAGAGTATTTGTTAATTTTTTTGCGACAAATTATGTAATATACAATCGGGGTAAGTGGAACAGTGATGCCAGTAATAAAAGCAGATTTTGAAACAGTTGTATATTTCAAACCAATAGTTTGAAGCAAGAAACCACCACCAAAAAACAAACCTAAGATTAATCCATTTATTAGAGTTTTATTCTGAATTTTAAATAATTTCTTGTTAAAGAAAATAACACATAGGAATATAGCAATACTAAAACGCATCAGAATATACACACTTGGAGAGGTGAAATCTAATCCTATTTTAGTAAAAACAAAAGTTCCGCCCCAGATGAAAGTAACTAAAAAAAGGGAAAGCTCGGCATAGAAAGGCTTCAATCAGTTACTCCGTCGTTATGTTCAATATCGTTTAAGACAGGAAGATTTTTGTTATTGCTATTTTCTTGATTTTGCATTTGCTTTTTAGCTTGATTTTGGCGTCTCAATTGATTAAAGTTAATTGAAGGAGTAAGTTTAACGTGATTTCTAATTATTCCACGTGCCCGAAGAGTATCTTCGGCATACAAATATCTTTCTTTATTAGGTAAGCTGGAGCGAGCTTCTTTTGGAATTTGAATAATAGGAATAAGAGCTTCTTCAACTTCGAGTGGATTATCCGGCAATTGGACGACGCCATCTTTGTTAGAGGTAAAATCGAGCCAAGGACCACCACGAGGACGCGAATAATCAAAATGACCAAGCAAAATAACTGGTGTTCCACTGAAAGGGATGAGTTTGCCGCTGGTATCTTTTTTAGCGGATTCGCCCCAACTAAATAGCCATTGAGCATCATCTAAAAACTGACGTAAGCAGGAATGCGAAACAGGACGGCCTGGCATTTCAAATTGATGGAAGGCACTGCCAGCTGCGACATGGAAATTGAAAGTGAAAGGCATAACCCAAGTGCTATCGAGAGAGGAACGACGAAGACGTTCTTTCCATACGAGAGCATATTTGCCCGGGAATGACGGAGTACGTTCCTTACCAGAATTAACGGCAGCAAATCGAACTAATTTGCCATTTTCGTAGCACCCATAGGCTTGCTTATCAATGGAAACTAAAATTATTTTTTTAATATTTTGTGCAGGTGGATAATTATGAGGGAAAATTGAATAATCGAGGATATTGTTTGTAAAATTTTCAGGGACAATAATTTTTTCACCATTCCGGATAAACCGCAATTCTTTTCGGTTCAACGTCATAATGATTTTTTGGGCAACAGATTTATCGATGCTATCGGGAACGGAAGAAAAGATTGAATCAAGAGTGCTCCGATTATGAATTTCTACAAGATTATACTTAATGTATGGTGGCTCGTAGAAATCGGTATTAGTATGTTCAGTTTCAGAATTTGGAGAATTTTCAAGATTTTCTTGAAAATTTTCGTCATTTTGGCTACAACTTGTTAGAATAATTAAAATTATAGCAAAAAAGGTGAAAAATTTGTGTATCATACTTCATTATTTATTTATAAAGTGAATTGGAACAAGTAACTTTGAATGAACAGGCTTTCCACTACGTTTAGCAGGGCGAAACTTCACATAGTCGATCACATTTAGGGCGTAAGAATTAAAAATATCGTTATCGGAAGAAATAACTTTCTTTTCGACGACATTACCGAGTTCGTTTAGAACAATCTCAAGAGTAACTGTTCCTTCGATCTTCTGTTCTTTAGCTTTTTGAGGATAGACAAGGTTATCGATAATATCGCGGTAGTCGTAAAACGGAGCTTCGTCAATTTCTGGTTTTTCTTCTGCAAGTTGAATACCGCCGCTAATAGTTTCTATTTGAATAGGGGCAATACCTTCCTGAGTATTTCTAACTTTATTAGAAGGCTTGGCATCGAATTTAATCCTTTCAGAGTTTTTTAGCATAATTGCCAGATTATTCAGGAAGTTAATTTTACCCGGGAAGATGTTATATTTATTTTTTTCTATATTAATTCTATCTAATTGAGTAATTTTTTTTATCAGACTATCACACTTCGAATTAATATTTTTTATGAAGGAATTTTTTTCTTCTAAAGACATATCACCATTAAAAAAAGCAGAAACGTTAGCAATCATAAAGAACTGATAAGCAGATGAATAATCTTCGAGTTCGAGCAGCCAATTTGCAAATTCTACGAACTTATTCGGGTGTATAGCGGAAAAGTCGTCCCCAAAGTGGTTGGATAGCCCTTTATATATTTTTGAATGATCTTTTGCATAAATACCAATTTTGATTTCATCTAAATTATTTTGAGAAAAAAGACATAGACAACCCGAAAAGAAAAAGACGAGAAAGAACAGTTTTTTCATATGCTACCAGAAACTAATAATCTATATTAGCAAATATATAAATTATTTTACAAAATAAAAACTGCAAACAAGCAAAAAATCATTATTTAGCAATACGCATCCATTTAAACAAATCTTTGAAAGTAGGTTTTTTGCCATACATAAGAATACCAACCCGATAAATCCTTGCAGCCATTTTCAGGCAGAGGAAGAAAGTGCCAAGAGTAAGTATAATTGAAGCCAATATTTGCCATAAAGGCACTTGTGTTGCTGCAATCCGCACTGTCATTAAAATAGGAGTGAAAAACGGAATTAGGGACAATATTACTGCGAGAGTGCCATCAGGATTGCTAACCACATTGAAAATAAGCAGAATAGGAATAATAATTGGAAGAGTAACAGGAGTTTGCAATTGTGCGGCATCTTGTTCCTGATCGACGGCAGAACCTATAGCAGCAAATAAAGTTGCATAGATGAAATAGCCGATTAAGAAATAATAAATAAAGCCAATAATAAGCCACGGAGAGATAGTTGGTATTTCGAGACCTGCGATATTAAGCATAGTGCCGGTGCTATGTGGCATAGTTGCCTGATTTTGCAATTGTGCTATCTGCTCAGGCGAAACAGAGCCGCTGAAAATTGTTCCAGCAATAGTAATTGCAGCAAAACCGAGCAAAATCCAGACAGCAACTTGAGTTAATCCGACCAAACCAATCCCGATAACCTTGCCCATCATGATTTCGAATGGTTTAGCGGAGGAAGCGATAACTTCAATGATGCGATTAGCCTTTTCTTCGATTACTCCACGGCTTACAAGAGAGCCGTAAGCAAACATCAGAAAATAAATCACAAAGCCTAAAAAGTAGCCGATTCCGGCATATATTTCTGTATAATCTTTTTGTTCGCCACGTTCAGTAACTTTGAGAGTTTTTATTTTGAAAGGTTTATCAATGAGCTTGAGAATATCATCGGTTGCACCAGCATCTTTAAGTTGTTTTTGCTTAATGATATCGCCAAGATTGCTTTCTAAACTTGTAATAAATCCAATACCACCACCGCCTGATGTGAAGACAAGCGCTTCGCCGCTATTGATGACATTATCATCAACAACTACGAAACCATCGCTTTCGCCTCCAAGTACCTGACGACGAAGTTCATCTTCTGACTTATCAGACAAATAATATTTAGAAGTATCGAGGCTGACTAATTTTTGTCCAATCCCGAAATGTGTTTTATCAACAATAGCAATTTTTTTGGAAGTTGAATCAGCAGATAAATAAGCAACCAAACCGGGTATTACAATCAGCAAAATAATAAACAAAGGACCCAAAATAGTTCCTATAATAAAGCCTTTTGATTTAATACGAGTAGAATATTCGTGTGAAATTATTGTGTTAATTTTATTATTCATTTTTGTTCTCCTTGTTGATTAGCGACTGTATCAATGAAAATTTCGTGCATTGTAGGAAGCGAAAGGTCAAATTTTGTAACAGTAGCAAATTCAGAAACAGTTTTAAAAATATCGTTAGTATTAATGGAATGATTTAGTAATTTCAGTTCTAAACGGGAATTAGAGCGGTTAAGGATTTCAACATTATTTAACAATTTGACGAACTCGTCGCTTCCATCAAATTCTATAATCAAATGATTACGACCATATTTTGATTTAATATCAGAGACTTTACCGTTGAGAACGAGTTTGCCTTTGTTAATCATACAAATGCTATCGCAAAGTTCTTCGACCTGCGACATAACGTGAGTAGAAAGAATAATGGTTTTACCTTCATCTCTAAGTTCGAGCAGGATATTTTTGACAAGTTCTGTATTGATTGGATCGAAACCAGAGAACGGTTCATCAAGGATGATGAGTTCAGGAGAATGAATAATAGTGGTAATAAACTGGATTTTTTGCTGCATACCTTTCGATAGTTCCTGAATTTTTTTGTTTTCCCAACCATATGCACCAAGCTTATTAAGCCAAAAGCGGGCACGCTCGATAGCAATCGGTTTTGGTAATCCTTTCAACCGAGCGAAATAAATAATTTGCTCCATTACTTTTAGTTTTTTATAAAGCCCTCTTTCTTCCGGGAGATATCCTATTTTATTCTGTAAATTCGGGTTAAGTTTCTCGCCAAAAATATTGATTTCACCTTCGTCAGGAATTAAAATATTGTTAATCATCCGAATAAGAGTTGTTTTGCCAGCACCATTAGGACCGAGCAGACCAAAAATTTGCCCACTTTCGACTGCAAAAGTAATATTATTTGCAGCAGCATAGTTTCCAAAACTTTTAGTAACATTTTTTACTTCGAGTATTTCCATCAACATTGCTCACGAAAATTGAAGAATAAAAACTCAACAAACATACGAAAGAAATAATAAAAAAGTTTCATTTAAATAGCAACTGAACGATTTTATTAGTCGCTTTATATCTATACAAATATAAAAGAATTAAAGGAAAGAGAAAATATTTAGAATTATTTCATTCAGAGATAGATTGAACTAACGAAACAGGATAACAAATTCATAAATTGAATGTCGAAAAAAAACAGGCTGAACCAGCAGAATGGAACAGCCTATTTTTTGAAAGATAGACAACTATTCTTCGATTGAATTGATAATATCCATAATGATATTTGTCTGCTCTAAATCTTTAACAGCGATATTCAAACAACGTCCGACTTCGTTGATGGCATCCATTTCGTCGTAGCTTATCTTGTAGCCAAACAGAGAACCGGAAGCATTAGCGATAAATACTCCAAGAGCAATTAAATGCTTTTTAAAAGATAAGGCATCTTTTGGCTCGATTTTATTATCCAGAATGAAAGCAGTTTTGCGTAAAATTTCTTTTGCAGGTTGTTTTTGAGCATCGAAAATGCTGTTGAGTTCATCACCATTAGGAATAGTCTGAAGAATTTCTTTTGCAAGAGAGTTATTTAACTTATGGGAATTTTTAATAATAACATCGATAGCGTCTTTTTCTTTTTTGTCGATTTTACCATCAGCGCCGGCAATCATTTTAAAAACCGCAAAAAATGAAGATTGCAAAATTGCCCAATCTTCACTCGAGAGCAATTCTTTGTAAGCCATATTAACCTCAAAAAAAGGATAAAAGAAGAATTTTGTTGAAAAGACTTACAAAAAAAAATATTATTGTAAGAAATCAATTGTTTTTGCGAACAAATTCTTCCAAAGTAAAATAAGTATTTGTAAAATGTTTTCCGACGCGGTAATTATCTTCGTCAAAATATACACGCAGTTTTTGTTCGATAGTCTGGAAGAAATGAACAGGGACAAAAAATTTAGAAGAAATAAACAATCGACCACCAGAATTAATAATTGCGTTTGTCTGCAGTGATTGTTGTTCAGATTTCATTTGATAAGTAGCTTCTCCGGTTCGGATGAAACGAAATTTTATACAAGAATAACCAAGAGTATCTATTTTATCTTCGGCACGCATTAAATTTGAATGTTCAACAATAGCGGGTGGGAAAGAATTTTCGACAAGAGTATCGATTGAGCTAACAAGCCAAGATTCATTAACTACTTTGCAAGATTGTTTGAAGGGGAAAAATAAGTAAGGTTGATAAGGTCCACCGGGAGAAACTGCAGCATTCGTAACATCTTCGGCAACAGAACGAATTCTATTGGAAACAGAATCAATAACCAAGTAGAATTTTCTATTAATCCAGGGAGAAGATTTTCGCATAACATCTTTTATTTCACCTTTAGATTCGACGGCAGAATAGTCTGTGAAATAAAGATTCAGGTGAAATCTGCCGAATTTATCAACTGAATCGCATTTGACAATAAATCTTTCCCAACGATCCCGCACCAAGGGAATATCATCGTCAAAAACAATACTATCGCGAGATTCCACACGATAAATAAGCAAATCGCCTTGTTGAAACTTATATTTGAAACAGACTGTATCAACCTGAACTTTTTCAATTTCTTCGAAATCGGATTGGGCAAAACACAGTAAGCTCGCAAATAATAGAGTTATTAAATAAATAAACTTTCTCATATACTCAAAAAATGTATTTGTAATAATTACAAAAATAGTGTTAATTTTGAAATAATTGACGATATTAATAATAAATCGTTTCATTAGGGGCGCATTCGTCTAACGGTTAGGACGCAGCCCTCTCAAGGCTGAAATAGGGGTTCGATTCCCCTATGCGCTGCTAGAGTTCCTTTATAATATTCCACATAAAAGAATAGATGATTGATTTGTAAACATTTTTTTTTATTTTTGGATATGTTAAAATTTTGCTGAAAAATATGGATGAAATAGCTAAAAGTTTGGATAAATTTAAGTTTTATGTAGAGGGCAAAGTTCAATTTAGTGAAGTTGATTCTTTCGAAGTTGTTCACAACATTCAGTATCTCTATTGGATGGAAAATTCACGATTAGAATATTTGGACAAAATTGGCATAAAAATCGAGAAAAACACTATCAGAGAAAAATTACCGCTGATGGTTGTAAGCACCAGTATTTCTTATCTTGCTCCATTATTTTTTACTGACAAATACAGAGTATATTGTCGGACAGCTTCAATTGGTAACTCATCGCTGACAATGGAAAATATTGTAACGAACGAAAATAATGAAATATGTGCAATAGCAAGGTCTGTGATGGTACATCTTGAAAAAGGATCATTCAAATCAAAAAGAATTCCTGATGAAGTAAGAGAAAAAATCAAGCAATTTGAACAAACTAATTTAGAGATTACAGGTTAATATGAAGAAAACAGAGCACTGGGAAGTTCTCAAACTTGCAGCTCAATGTATTATTCCAAGATTAGACATTGAGAAATTTCATCAGGAGAATGAATACAAGGATGAGATGATAAAACTAACTGAATCCGGAATTGGAGGATTCTGTATATTTGGTGGGAATTGCGATCTTGTCGAGAAAGCAACAAGCTATTTACAGTCGTTAGCTGAAATACCACTTATATTTGCAGCAGATTTTGAAAATGGGCTATCTATGCGTTTGGATGATGGAACTGCGTTTCCACACGCAATGGCTCTGGGAATTGCCGATGACGCAAAACTTACAGAAGAAATTGCAACTGCAATTGCAAAAGAGGCAAAAGACATCGGAGTACATTGGAATTTGGCTCCTGTTTGCGATATAAACTCAAATCCAAGAAATCCAATAATAAATATACGATCTTTTGGTCAAACAAGTGAAATAGTTTCTAAGCATATTTTGGCATATATCAAAGGAACACAAGCAGAAAATGTTGCAGCGACAGCAAAACATTTCCCTGGACACGGAAACACTACAATTGATTCACATATAGAATTACCAATAATTGATTGTAGTTTAAGTGAATTATTTGAAAACGAAATAATTCCATTCCGGGCTGCTATTGAAAGCAATGTGAAGTCTATTATGGTTGGACATCTGCTTGTAAAATCGATTGATGAAAGCAAACCAGCGTCATTATCAGAAAAAGTTATCAAGTTACATATCAGGGAAAAGCTTGGATTTGATGGACTTGTTCTTACCGATGCACTTGATATGAAGTCAGTATCACAGAAGTACTCACCAAGTGAATTATTATTGCTTGCTTTATCGGCTGGAAATGATATTTTATTGATGCCTGAAAATCCTATTGATGCAATTAGCATTGTCGAGCAAGCAATAGAAAAATCTGAAGAATTGCGTGAACAAGTAATCAGTTCTGTTCGTAAAATACTTTCCTTAAAAAGATTTTGCGGGTTAATACCAAGCTTTGCAAAGAATGAGACAAAACTGAATACGTGGATGAAACATACAAATCTTGCGTTGAGAGTAGCAATAAAATCCATAAAATCAGATATTGCTGAAAGTGATTTACCAATAGACAGTAGCAAGCAATATGCTGCATTTTCAATTATTCAGAATGATTATGATATGCAAGCGGCGTCAAGATTTTTTACGATGCTAGCGCAGGCAACAGAAAATGATTGCGATTACGGTTATTTAGACACAAATATTTCAGATGAAGATACTCAAAAATTAGTAGAGAACATTGAAAATGCTGAGTTTTTGATTTTTGCAATTTTTTCGAAGGGAAGAGCCTACCAGGGAAGTATTGAAATATCTGATAAAATTAACAACATAATAGAAAAAATATCGAATGGAAGAAAAAAGTATGTAATCATTTTCGGTTATCCACATTTTGCAAAAGAGTTGGAGTGTGGAAATATAATATATTGCTACTCTGATTCTTTTCCGTCTATCGCTGCGGCGATAATGAAGCTAACGGGCAGAGAACTGCCAGAAAATTATTAATTTTGTTAAACGATTGAAAAATAACATGAGTAAACGTTTACGAGTTTTATTTTTAACAGCAAGATTTCCATATCCATTGATTGGAGGCGATAGACTAAAGCCTTATTATATTTTGAAATATCTGGGCAAACATCACGATGTTACTTTAGTAACCTTTCATCAAGGTGCAGATTTACCTAAAAGTTATATTAACGAAATAGAAAAATTAGGTGTTAAAGTAATTGTAATTCCGCTCGACCCTGTTTCGGCAGGTTTGAAAGCAGGGATGAAGCTCATAACGAAAAGCCCACTCGAAATAGATTATTATTATTCAAATAGTTTCAAAAAAGCAGTAGAAGAATTGCAACCTGAAAGGAATTTTGATGTTGCAATTGCTTTTTTTATGCGAACAGCAGAGTATATAAAAGAATTAAGAATACCCAAAATATTAATGGCAGAAGATTGCAGAACAATTTATCAATATCGTTCGTATAAGGAATCAACAAGTTTGCTGCAAAAATTTGTAAGACATTGGGAATACAATAAATTAAAAAAATACGAGCCTGAAATTGTTAAATATTTTGATATAGTAACATTTGTAAGTAACGACGATATAAAAGAGATGCAAAAGTTAAACAGTGGAGTTGAATACAGATTACTATCGAATGGTGTTGATTTAAACAGGTATACATTTAACAACGACATAAAAAACCGGGAAGGCATACTGTTCGCTGGGAAGCTTGATGTTTGGGCAAATCAGATAATGATTAATACAATAGTAAATGAGATATTGCCTGAAATATTGGCAAAATTGCCGGAAGTAGAGTTTCATATAGCAGGGGCAAAACCACCACACAGCGTGATGTCGCTCAAGACCAAGAAAAACATTAAGCTTCATATTGATGTACCTGATATGTTGCCTTATTTGCATAGTGCGAGAGTATTTTTGCATCCACATTCAGGTGGCTCAGGCATTCAGAATAAATTGTTAGAAGCAATGGCAAGCGGATGTCCTGTAATTACAACTCCTACGGGCAATCAAGGAATATATGCTAAGAATGAAGAAAGTGCAATAATATGCAATACGAAAGAAGAAATGATACGATATGCAGTTAAGATACTAAAAGATGAAGAATTTGCATCAAAACTTATAAAAAATGCAAGAGTGCTAATCGAAGAAAAGCACTCCTGGGAAGCAATATATAAGCAGTTAGATAGTATTCTTGATGAATTGCTGGATTAAGCTTAATTAAATGGCTTAAGCAATGGAAAATCTTTTCCAATAACAACAGTTGAACGAACGAACAAGGTAGAATCTATAGCACTAACTACCAAGGAATCCGGCACACCGATAGCATAAGCAACCTTTCTTGCACTGCGAACATCCCCGAGCCTATCGAGAACGAATGATTTTTCTTCTTTTTTTGGATAATTACCAATTTCGACTACATCAAATCCACGAAGGCGTAAAAATTCCATTACTTTGGCTGCAAGTCCAGTTTCTCCGCAGGCATTTAGAACGTTCACCTGAATCACGACATCGTTTTGGCTTGTATTAGCTCCGTTATCAATTTCAGCCTGAACAGGTGGAGAAATAATAACCCGATTAATAAAAGAAGAAAGCATAACAATAACAATTAAGCTGAAAGAAACCAGCAATAAAATATTAGCAGTTTTGTTGTTTGAAATAATTTTCATATTCCCCCCAAAAATGATAAATAATCACAGGGGAATTATCAATTTTTGTGCCATTATATTTCCCACGTGCCTTTATCAGGGAAATAAATTTGCATTTTTGTATCACCAGCTTTAACGGAGACGGTGCGAGAGATTGTATCGCCGGTGTCTTCGCCTAATATTTTGATGCCGCGTTTCAATAGTCCGGCTTTGACGGCAACAGTATTACGTTGACCAATGCTGAAATATTCACCGAGTTCGATTTTAGTTTTTGCACCACCAGCGATTTTAGCGAATATTTTTTCCTTAGGGCAGCCCAATTCATTCATTTTTTGCAACAAGGCATCAACAGCAGTATCAGCGAAATATCCGGGTAGTTTTTCAGCTTTTTCTTTGTCTGTATTTGATTGAGGAAGAGCAACGTGGGCAAGCCCGACAACATTTTTAGAAGGACAGAATAATCCCAGACCAATACAAGAGCCAAGAGCGAATATTTTTAAAACTTTGTTAGGATCGTTGGAAATATCCATAGCTCCCATACCGAGAATAATCTGATTTGTTTTGGCAGTTCTATCAAGATGGTTACTTGGAAGCTTGAATTCTTTTTTAACTTTTTTGAGATGGCTTACATCTTGAGTATATGCAAGTTTAATTTTATATATCAGCTGGGAAAACAGCTCAGGCAAAGCACGAGCGCCGGCACCCGGCTTAGGCTGGAAGTCTACAGCACCTGCTTCGAAGGCTTCTTTCGTTATTTGAGAATCTTTTTCTGTTAAGGCACTGAGCACAATAGTTGGGATAGGATTGACGGGCATCAGGTTATGCAGGAACTGAATACCGTTCATACGAGGCATTTCCATATCAAGGATGATAACGTCGGGCTTTAATCTATTAACCTGATTAAGAGCAATGTAGCCGTCAGTAGCAGTGCCGACAACATCAATCATAGGATCTTTTGCTAAGCCTTTTGCTAAAATATCAAGCACCAAAGCTTGATCATCAACTATTAAAACTTTAATCTTTTGATTACTGGTATTAGTATTTTCTTGCATATTATTTTCTCAAAAAAGTATAAATATTTTTTTCACTAATTACAAAATTAATAATATCACATTATTTTTTATCAACTAAATCATTAATACTGGAAACAAGCGTATCGAAATTAACAGGTTTACTGATATAATCGTTAGCACCGGCAGCAAAGCATCTGTCGCGATCGCCGGGCATTGCAAGTGCAGTAAGAGCGATAATAGGAATATGTGAAGTATTATGATCATTTTTCAAAATACGAATGGCTTCGATACCATCCATTTTGGGCATTTGAATATCCATCAAAATAATATCAGGTTTGTATTCAATAGCCGATTCGATTGCTTCTTTACCATTTCGGGCAACCAGCACTGAATAACCAGCATATTCTAAAAATGCTTCCATAGTTTCAAGGTTTGCTTCGTTATCCTCAGCCAAGAGGATAAGTATCTTTTCATTTGTCATATCATTTATCTCCGAATCTACAAGTAATTTCGCCTTTTGTTTTTCAAGTTTCAGATCTACCTTATTCAATGTTTCATATAAGGTAATAAGTTTATATGGCTTTTGCACATATCCATCTGCCCCATTAGCAATAGCGCGTGTTTTTTCTTTTAATATCGAAACGATTACAACGGGAATATATTTGTGTTCTTCGTGCAATTTTATGTGCTTTAAATAATCCCAACCTGATTTGTCCCAAAGAAGAACATCAAGGATTACAATATCATATTTTTTTTGATAGAGAGTATCTTCAATTTTTTGTTCAAAATCATAGAAATCGGACACAATGCCAAAGCGTTCGAGGTCTTGCCTGAGAAGTTCTGCATCTTCTTTGGAGCTATTAATAAGAAGAGCATTCTTTATATAAGAAAATTGTTTGTTTAGCAACTCATCGTAATAAGCATCGAAAGCGTTTTTGTTCTTTATCGGGAGAGTAACAGTAAACTTGCTACCAACTCCGAACTGACTTTCAACGGCAACACTGCCACCCATCATTTCGGTTAATTTAGCGACTAAGGTAAGTCCTAATCCAGTGCCTTCATATTCACGTGAAAGATTGCTGCTAATTTGAGAAAATGGTTTGAAAAGTTTATTCATATCTTCTTGGCGAATACCAATTCCAGTATCCCACACTGTGAAATGAATGAGATTATTATCGAGTTCTGCAGAGATAGATAATCCGGCAGAACCACCTTTAGGAGTAAATTTGACAGCGTTGTTGAGAAGATTAATTAAAACTTGTTTTGTGCGGATTTGGTCTGCATAAATTTCCTTTGGTGTGTCCTGCTGAATATCAAGATGCAGAGAAATATCTTTTTTATTAGCCATTTGCCGGATAAAGTTCATAGAAGAATGTGCAATTTGCTCAACAGAACAATCTTCCAAATAGATTTCAAATTTTCCGGCTTCTATTTTGGAAATGTCTAAAATATCATTTATTAAATTTAGCAGATGATGACCACTATCGTGAATGGTAGTCAGAGCACGTTGGAAACGATCATTGGAATATATTTCCTGATGCTTAAGGAGAATTTCCGAGAGCCCGAGAATTGCATTAAGAGGAGTTCGCAGTTCGTGGCTCATATTAGCAAGGAATTCGTCTTTTGTTCGGATTGCACGTTCGAGCTCTGCGTTGAGGGCACTAAGTTCTTCGGTGCGTTCCATTACACGTTCAGCAAGAAGGCGGCGTTCAAGATTAAGAGCTTCTTCAATTTTTTTCCGATAAATAACCATTGCAATTTGAGTTGAGACAAACACGAGAATATCTTTTGTAAGTTCATCGAATCTAACATCCTGATTGTAGCTTTTAACTGCGATGACACCAATAGTTTGATTCCCAATTGTTTTCAAAGGCACATCCAGCCAATATTTAGGAATTACGCCCTGTATTTCAATAGTTCGATTTGAAGATAATTCCATCAGTTTTTCTTCGTCGAGAAGCTGAAAATGCCCGGTATTAATTACATATTCGACTAAACCATTTCCAAATGGATAAGGTCCGCTAAAAGAGGGCTTTGGTGAATCAATTTCGTCAACAAAATAAGGGAAGTGTATTTCGTTACGTTCAGGATCATAAATCGCAATATAGAAATTACTGGCAAAGATGAGTTGAGAAATAGAATGATGAATAAATTTATAAAGATCCTGGAGATTATCAAGATTATACGCTGCTTCGGAAATGCTATAAACAGCTTGCTGTAATTTTTCTGACAATTTGCGTTGAGAAATATCTTCGGCTGTACCTTCGATAAAAAGAACATTACCGTTTGCATCCCTAACCACTCTTGATTTTTCCAGAACATTAAGAATTGAACCATCTTTTTTTATCCAGGTGCTTTCAAAAACCTGAACTTCATCGCTCGAAAGAATAGAGTTCAGAAAAGATTGTCTTTCAGATGAGCTGAGAAATCCTTCGAAATTTAAATTTCGATCTTTTAGTTCATTAATTGAATCAAAACCGAGCATTTTAACAAGAGTTGGATTGGCGAGAATAATTTTGCCATCAAGAGTGGAGCGGTAAATTCCAACCGGTACATTATTAAATAAGTTTCGATAAATTTCACGACTGCGTTTGAGTTCTTCTTCAATACGAATACGCTCCTGAATCTCCATCTGGAGTTTCATTGTTCGTTTTTCGATAATAGATTCAAGTTCGTGGTTTATGCGTTTAATGTCGTCTTCAAGTTTTTTGAATTCAGTAATATCGCGAGCAATACCGATTAATCCAATTGGATTTCCTTCCGGGTCGAAAAACGGTGTTTTGATATTGTCTAAAGTATGCAGAGTGTTATCGGAAAAGCGTAGTAACTGTTCCGAGCGAACAGTCGTTTTTGTTTCAAAAACGGCTTTATCAAAATCGGTAAAGGCATCAGCTTCATCTTTAGAAAAAAGATCGTAGTCAGTTTTACCGATTATCGCATTTTTTGGAAGGTTAAGAAACTTGCAGTAAGCTTCGTTGCAATTAATGTATTTTCCTGAAATATCTTTAACTACAATAAAATCTGGCACATTATCAATTAGTTTGGAGAGTAATTCCGACTGCTTTTGAATTTCGAGAGTTCGTTCTAAAACTGTTTGTTCTAATTCGAGATTTGTTTTGGAAAGAATTTTTTCAGCTTCTTTGAATTGAGTAATATCATTAATAAAAATACAAGCACCTGCAATTTCTTCACCGACTTTGATCGGATAAAGAGAAATTTCGTAATAGATAGATGTATTTTTTATTAATACATCATATACAAAGGTTGATGAAATTCCTTTATAAGCATTTTCAAATTTATCAAGAATAGCAGGGACATTAATAAAAAGAGAATTCAGATCACATTTGGCAGTAACATCGTTGCCTGAAATAAATTTAACAGCATCAATGAAGACTTGATTATATTTTGTTATTGCTTTATGAATATCAAAAAGAGCAATCCCGATGTGTGAATAATTTATAGCGGTTGAAAGGTTTGCTTCGATTAATTTTTGCTGTTCTTCGGCAATTTTTTTGTATGTAATATCTCTTAAAGTAACAAAAATCAGGTTGTATCCATCTTTCTGAATTGGTTTTAGATATACTTCTGTATAAATCAACTGGCTATTAGAATTAAGATGCACCCATTCAAAATTATTTACACCTTTAGAGTAAGCTATATCTATCATTAGTTTAGCTTTCTCAACTGAACTTGTGCCATCGGGTTGGAAAGGAGGAGAGAAATCATAAGGATGCTTACCGATAATATCGCTTTTGCTTTGCAGACCAAAAATTTTCAATGCTTGCTGATTGCAATCGGTATAAGTATCTCCATTGAGAAAATAAAAGGCATCGGCTGCTTGTTCGAAGAAAAAAGAATAGAGCTTTTGCTGCTCTTCGATGATTTTTTGATTTTGCTCAACTTCTGTATTATCAATAAATGCCGCATAAAATTCAGTTTGTTTGTCTCTGATAATTGCTTTGACAACACCAGACAAACTAATGACAGAACCATTAGCAGATTGAATTCTAATATAGCACGGGATAGACTCATTAAAATCGATAGCCTCGTTGCAAGAATTAAAGAAGTTGTCAATATAATCTGAGAGAATAAAAGAAGTAATATGCTTTCCAATAATCTGGTGTGTAGGTAATCCAAGAACTGTGGAAGTGCTTTTATTAGCAGAGATAATTTTTCCTTCGGAATCAATATTAAAAAAAAGCACAGGAGAACTATCGTAAAGGAATTTATACCAGTCGCGGGAAACATCTAGTTCGTGTCTGATTAGATTTAACTCATTATTTCTAATGGAAATATCAATAAGATAATTTTTAATTTCTTCAAAGTCTGGTTCAATTTCTTTGGCGACTTTCTGACAATCAGGGCAGGATACGCTGCGCATTTTCTTTAAAATATTTTCTATAGTAGAAAAAGCATCCATAATAATTAAAAACTAATAATAAACTCATATAAATATATACAAAAAAACTAAAAATTCAATACGTGAAAATACTGAAATTTTATAATAATGAAAAAGGCTGCCTATGAGAGACAGCCTTGCGATAAGCATTGGAAGATTATTCGCAACCAAGAGCTTTAATATTGTCGCGAGCAGTTTTATTATTAGGATTAATTTTCAGAACAAGTTTATAATTTCTGCAGGCTGCTTCATTTTGACCTTGTCCGTGGAACGCAACTGCAGTAAACAAGGCAGCAAATTCATTTTCAGGCATAGCAGTAAGCCATTCTTTACCAATTTTTTCGAGGTCTTTATATTTTTTCTGTTCGAGTTTCATTTGAGCAAGTTTAGCAAAAGCCTGATTGAGCTCCGACTTATATTTTTCAACGTCAGAGGTACCGGTGGAAATAGCACGGGAGAACATTTCTTCTGCTTTTACGTTATCATTCAGGTTGGCATAAACATCGCCCAAATAAATCATTGACCACAAGAAAGCAGGGTTGAGCTCGATTGCTTTTTGGAGAGGTGCAATCGCCTGCTGAGAGTTGCCATCGAAGAAGTAGCTTAATCCAATGAAATAATGAATAAGATAATTATTATCATCGTTGCAAGCGTTTGTTGCTAATCTTTTATTTAAAATTTCGATAGATTCCTTATATCGTTTCATTTTATTAAGTGAGGTGCCAAGGACATACATTAACTGGCAGTTCTCAGTTGGGTTCATTTCAATTGCTTGTTTCCATTTTTCAACTGCAATGTTGGTGTCGCCGGCAAACAAAGCAGCCTGTCCCCAACGGCGAACATCTTCCATTTGAAGAGATACGGAAGCACTCAATTCTTCGAAAGTTTTTTCAGACTGTGCATAGTCGCCTTCTGAAAGGTAGCATCTTGCAAGAAGCAATTTGGCACGAGCAGCGGCGGTATCAATTTCATTTGCAACTATGCGAAGGTGGGAACGAGCAGAATCGCAGCGACCGAGTTCATACAATGATTGAGCCAGATACCAACGACCAAGTGAACCGCTTGGACGCAACTGAATATAGTTATTAAGAGATTGTGCAGCCTGAACATAATTTTTAGAGAAGAAGAAAAGTTTGCCTTGTTCGAACCAAGCACGAGCATTTTTGGGATCTTTCTGAGTTAGAGTGTTCCATTCCTGCAATGAACGGGTAAAATAGAGATTTGCTAAATCAGGATTAGCTTCATTTTCGCGGATACCAAGCCAATAATAAGATTGGGCAAGTTTCATTCTTGCTTCGTTCAAATCAGGGTTGATGGAAAGAGCGGCTTCGTAACTATCTTTCGATAGTTCATACACTCTTTGCTGATAGTAAATATCTCCACGTTTAATGTTTGCTTCGACGTTATTTTTGTCCATATCAAGGACACGAGCAACGGCAAGTTCAGCCTGGCTTAGTGAGTCTGCTCTAAGATAAACATCAACAAGAAGCAGCCAGTTGCTTATTTCTTTTTTTTCGTCGATTGTGAGTTTTCTTAAAATTTTAACTGCTTCTGAATGATAAGAATTTATAGAAAGAGTGTTAGCTAATTTTCTAAGAACGGGAGGCTTGCTTGAAATTTTTTCAGCCTGGCGAATTACTTCCAATGCTTTATCGTTTCGACCGAGTTCGAGATAAACATCGTTGCAAAGCAAGTGAAGATCTAAATCTTTAGGGTTTTCTGCAAGAGCAGCCGGGATAAAACTTTCTGCTAATTCATAATTTTTCTCATTCAAAGCCGACAAGAAATTTTGCTTGGCTTGCTGAGCATAAGAGAAAGAGAAGCTGAACAAAAGCAGCACAAAAAATAATTTGAATTTCATATTAATCCTCTTTTATTAAATTAAATCTTGCGAATTTCGGAACAACACCAGCATCTTTCAGGTATTTTGTCGATGAAGCCTCGCGGGAAAGATGCATAGCAAACCAGAAAGGCAAATCTTTGAAATTATTCAAGAAAAGTGCTTTATAAGTTACGATATATGGATATAAACCTTGCACAATATAAGCCTGATGAACAGGTTTCGGAGTAATGTATTTTCCAGTGGTATCAGTATATCCAACAGGTATTGGCTTGAAATCTAAATTTCTGTGAATATGTGATAAATAAGCAATTCCGATAGCATTGGAGTTTGTTTTGACAAAGTTAAGCAAGGAATCAACAGTAGAAAACAATTGCAAACGTCTTTGTATAGGTTTATTACGAACGACTAATTTATTTATGTTTGCAAAAACGGATGAGTTTTGTTCTAAGGTTGCGAAAATTGGTTCATCTTTTAGAGATGGGAAGTAAGATTTCAGAGTTTTGCTTTTATCAGTAAGAACATTGAATATTTGTTCAGAATTGAGAGTATCCATAGAAGAGTTGATTTGAGTAAAGAAACATAAAGCATCGTCTGCAATTTCTTCGTAATTGTGTTTAGCTACTTTGTAAACGCTCATAAGAGAATCCTCGTCCCGAAGATAATCTCTCGCAATGATGATAACCCGAGCTTCGCCTGCGAGAAGCTTCGCCATTGCCTCGCGAGCTGAAACAGAATTAACAGTAAGATTGACGTCAGGATAAGCCTTACGATAAGAAGCAAAGAGAGTATCGAATAGTTTAGTTAATGTATTATCGCAGTAGGCGGTAATTTTGCCACTTGTCATTGATTCACGTTGAGTAGCCTTGTTGTCAGATTTTTCGTTACAGGAGACAAGAAAGAGAAGCAACAAAATTGCTGCAAACAAAATATTTTTAGTTCTCATTCTCATTGTCGTCCTCATTAATATTAAAATTGTATCTTTCAAGTTGTGTTCTATACATTATTAGACGATATACACCAAAAAGAGTTACTACAATCCCCATTACGATAATTAAGGTGCTATCGTGTAGTTCGTTTTTATACCAAATACCATAAATTATAAAGGCAATACCCAATATTATCATTAAAATACGAACGCTGTAATTTACAAATTTTGAAAACATAGAATATCCGCATTTTTATAACTTACAAATTTATCAAATTTTTATTAATAATAAATTAAGTAAAGCGAAAAAATTATAATGTATGAATAAATGAACAAAAATTAAATCATTTTTCATAATCAGATATTCAACAGAAAGCAACTGAATTAAATATATTTATTTATTATTCCTTTTTTTATAAATTTGTAAAATTATCTAACTATTATGCAGTGCAATATGAAAAAAACGATTTGCACAAGTATTATATACTATTTGATTTTTGTCTTCGCTAACTGTATTTCAACAGCACAAATTGATTATAGCATATATCGTTTGCCAAAAGACGAATTCAGTGATTCACTTGCAAAGGAGATGGCTTTTTCTTCTCTTAAATCGGCAACCGGATTATTAGAAAAAGAGATTGAGCCGGACAAGTATATTTTAGGACAAGGCGATGAATTAGCAATTTCAATCATTTCTGCAAAACCTAAGCATTTTGAGATAAGTATATCTCCAGAGGGAGCTCTGCTAATTCCCGGTATAGGCAAAGTTGATTTGAAAGGGAAAACATTAACACAAGCAATTTCATTAATTGAGGAATTAATAAGAAAACGGCTAAATCCAGCGGAAATACATATTTCTTTGCAGAAGATACGACAGTTTAAAGTGAGCGTAAGCGGACTGGTTGTGCGGAACGGTATTTATCCTGCGACACCGGCAGATAGAGTGTCTGAAGTGATAGACAAAGCAGGTGGATTGCGCCGGGAATCTTCCTGGAGAAATATCATATTACTGAGAAGCAATGGCGAGCAAAAAAATGTAGATTTAATGAAATTTTATTTTCTTGGCGATGAAGAAGCTAATCCTTATGTGCTTGGAGGAGATAAGATAATTGTACCGGAAATAAATGAAAAAACAATAATTGGATTGTATGGTGATGTTGTCAATAGTGGATTATTTGAATATCGTGAGGGGGATAGCTTATCAACATTATTGAAGTTTGGGCTTGGATTTACAGAATCAGCTTTTCTTGACTCTGTAGAATATTATTCTGCTCAAAGAACAGGCTTTCAAGTGAGTTTTCTAGATTTATCATACTTAAAAAATCAAAAATTAAGCACTGAAAAAATAAAGAATGATTTTCCTTTGAATTCGGGAGATAGAATTTTTGTAAGGAGCATACCTAAATGGAGGAAATTGCATTATGTTGTAATCAAGGGAGAGGTAAATTTTCCGGGTTACTATGCAATAGAAGAGAAAAAAGACAGAGTAACTGATTTGATAAAGAGAGCCGGCGGTTTTACAGATGAAGCAGCAGTTGAGTTTGTAGAATACATAAGTCAGTATGAATTAGAAAAACCTGATTTAGAAATGGAAAGATTAAGCAGAGTGCTACCATCAGAAATGTCGGAAAGCGAATTTAGATACTTTCAATCAAGGAAAACCGAAAGAAAGGGAGTAATTTCGATAGATTTTCGGAAAATAATGAATAATCCGAATACACCTGACAATTTTTATTTAACGCATAGGGATTCAATTGTAGTTCCATCGATTAAGAAATTTGTAAATGTTCAAGGACGAGTAGCTAAGCCTGGTTTGATAGCATTTCGTCCGGGTGCAGACTATTTGGATTACATTGAGTTGGCGGGTGGATTTGGATACAGAGCAGACGAAAGCGAAACAATGATTAATAAACACAGCGGTGGGTTATTTCGTGCAAAGAAACGTGATTACGTTATTGAACCCGGCGATGTAATACTCGTGCCACCTGAGAGAGAATTAACGTTTATGGAGGCGTTTACTAAAGGACTGACAATAGCAACGCAAATTCTGACAATTGCCGGGGTTGCACTTGCATTTTCAAATATAAATAAGAAATAAATGAAAGAGACAGAAACAAAAATAGAAAGTATTGGGATAAGCAAATTTATCGAGATATACAGAAAACACTCGAAAAGAATTTGGATAATTGTGGCTATTGCTTGTGTGGTTACATTTATTTTTTCGCTAATAATGCCACACACATACAGGACATATACAACGGTTATGCCACCAAAACAAGGCGAAAACACCGGCTTATCAGGAATTCTGCAAAATTTTGCCGGGGGATTGCCTTCGGGACTCTCAATTCCGGGAAGTTCGAATAATCAATCATTAGTATTAGCTGATATATTAAGAAGCAGAGCAATAACTGAGCATCTGATAAAAGAGCTTCATCTAAAGAAATATCCACAATACAATGGAATGACACACAATGAATTAATTGAGTATTTGCAGGAAAATTTCAAAGTTGATGTAGAAAAAACAGGGCTTATTGTATTCCAAACATCTGCAAAGACGTGTTTTTTCCCATCATCGCGGGAAAAGCAAGAAACGAAACAATTAGCAAAGAATCTTGCAGATGAAGCAGTAAAAGGATTAGATATTATCGTTCGCTCGAAGAACACATCGGCAGCAAAAAAATCAAGGATGTACATAGAGAAAGAATTAGCAAAATATAGAGGAAAGTCTGATTCAATAGACAATATACTTGAGAATTTTCAAAGAACCAACAGGGTTCTTAAAATTGATGACCAAACACAGGCACTTGTGAAACAAGCAATTGAAGTAGGTTTGCAATTGGCAAAAGCTGAAATGGAGCTTAACGTAGCAAAAAATGAACTAAGCAAAGACAATCCATATTTAATACAGCAACAAAATATAGTAAATCAGCTACGTAAGCAATATAATGCAGTGCAAAGTGGTGGACTGACAGGCTCTGATGGTTTTTCGATCCCTTTTGATAAAATACCAAGTCTTGCAAGAGAATACGCAAATTTATATAGAGATAAAAAAATTGTCGAGCAGATTATTATGTATCTTGAAACGCAGCGTCATCAGGAAGCTATACAAGAAAATCGTGATGTTCCAACTGTTGAAGTGCTCGATAAAGCCTATATACCGGATTATCAAAGTTCTCCAAACAAAAAATTAATGGTGTTGCTGTCCTTTGTGCTTTCTTTTATGTTAGCTCTAATGTATTTTACATTAAAAGAGTTCAGGAATTTTTACAAAAAAGTAGAGAAGGGAAATGAGCCTGATCAATAAAATAAAATCTAACAGATGGAAAACATTTGGACTTGTTGTATTATCAGCGATAATAACCATAACATATATTGATAATGTATTTAAAGTGAATAGTTTGCTATCGGAGATACAGAATCTTGAGAAGCAGTATGATGAGATTCGGACGTCCAATCAAGTATTAATAACAAAAATAATTGAACTTGAAAGCGTTTCGAGAATTACAACGATTGCAGAAGAGAAATTAGGAATGATAAAACCAACGAAAGTGCCTCAAAAAATTAAATTGAAAAATGAAGAATAGCGAAGAGAATACATATACAAGAAGAAAGAAGTTCTGGAAGTTCTGGTTATTAATGATTGCAATTAATTTAGGGTTGTTGATTGTAATTGGTCGGCTATTCCAGCTTCAAGTATTAAAAGCTTCTTATTACAAGGAAAAAGCACGGCGGCAGCACGAAACTAAATTAGATTTAAGTTCGCAGCGAGGCAATATATACGATAGGAATGGCAATTTGCTTGCTTCGTCTGTAAAGAGTTACTCAATAGCTGTAGACCCAAATTTATTGCAGAAAAAAGCAGAAATTCTGAAAATTATTGAAAAGAATTTGGGAATATCGGCAGAGAGTTTAAATAAAAAGATAGCATCTGCAAAAGGTTCGTTTTTATGGCTTGTAAGAGGCGTTACACCTGAAAAAGTAAAGGAATTGCTATATATCAAAGATAGAGGACTAATTTTAATAGAAGAACCAAGACGGCAGTATCACTATGGTGCTCTGGCATCACAAATAATTGGCTGCACTGATATAGATAACCGCGGGCTAACAGGAATAGAATTAAGCTATGATAGCATTCTTACAGGAAGAAGCGGATATATGATTATGTTTAGAGATGGGTTGGGCAGGTTGAGACCATCAGCAGATTTACCAATAATACGACCGACAAACGGATATTCAGTGCAACTTACTTTGGATATTGATTTGCAAAGGATAGTTGAATTTGAATTGATGCAAGGAATAAAGAACTCGCTTGCTGAATCCGGGACAGTTGTCGCAATAAAACCATCGACAGGTGAGGTGTTGGCAATGGCGACCTACCCAAATTTCAACCCGAATGATCCATCTACATACATTAATTCAAATATGCGAAATCGTTCAATCACTGATGTTTACGAACCCGGATCAACATTCAAAGTAGTTACAGCGGCGGCAGCACTTGAAGAAAACATAACAAAGCTTGAGGATAAATACAACGGATTTCAAGGAGAATTGCATTTTTCGAACTTTGTGATAAAGGATGTGCATCCACTTGGCATAGCTACATTTAGAGAAGGTTTGGTGCACTCGAGTAACATTATTTTGTCGAGTGTTGCAGCAAAGATACCTGATTTTAAATTTTACAAATATATAAGAGATTTTGGCTTTGGTATTCCAACAAGGATAGATTTGCCGGGCGAAGTATCCGGAAAAATACAAAGAGCGGAACAAATGAATGTTTCAACCAAAAGATTTATTGGATTTGGATACGGAATTTTGGCGACTCCACTTCAAATGGCAAACGCTTTTGCGACAATTGCAAACGGTGGGATAATGATGAAACCCTACGTAATAAATGCAATATATGATGAGAAAGGAAATTTAATTAAGAAAAACAATCCTGAAAAAATCAGACGTGTAGTATCTGAAAATACATCACATACTCTGACAAATGTATTAAAAGAAGTAGTAGAGAAAGGAACGGGAGTTGCAGCAAAAATCGAAGGAGTGGAAATTGCGGGGAAAACCGGGACTTCCCAGCAGCTTGTTGATGGGACATACTCAAAATCGGATTACAACGCATCGTTTGCGGGATATTTCCCTGCTAATAATCCAGAAATTTGTATTCTTGTCTTTTTAGACAAGCCGAAAACAAGCATATACGGCGGTTCAACTGCTGCACCAATTTTCAAAAATATTGCAATGAGATGGCTTTCTATTAAGAACCACTCGATAAAAGTCAAAAACATTGAAAATAATGCGAATGACACCGTGTTTGTTCCGAATATTAACGGACTTGAATTTTCGGAAGCAGAAAAAATATTACAAGAATTAGGATTGCGTTACTCAACTACAGCAAAAGAAGGAATGGTCAAGCAAGTTTTTCCGGAGCCCGGGAGAAGGATTTTGCGTTCGACTGTAATAAAGATAGAGACTGAGCAGGAAAAAGCAAACAACGAGAAAATGCCATCAGTAGTTGGATTGCCATTGAGACGAGCAATTACAATATTGCATTCGGCAGGAATAAAGGTGCAGGTGCGAGGTTCAGGTAAGGTTGTACGACAAGTTTGGGAACGCACAAATAATGAACTTACCTGCACATTATTCGCAAGCCCTTGATTTATAAAATTTATCAAGCAAAAATATCGTTTTTGGCACGAGATTCTTCTGCCATTTTGTTTTTGTACTCAATCATTTTTTCTAAAAGCTTCGGGTCTGCAATAGCAAGCATTTTAACAGCAAGCAAGCCAGCATTTTTAGCATTCCCGATGGCAACGGTTGCTACAGGGACACCAGCAGGCATTTGAACAATTGACAATAAAGAATCAAGTCCATTCAAAGCTTTTGATTGGACAGGAACACCAATGACAGGAAGTGGAGTGTGCGATGCAATCATACCAGGTAAATGAGCAGCACCACCGGCACCAGCAATTATCACTTTAATTCCACGGTTGTGGGCACTGCGACCGTATTCAGCCATATCATCAGGGGTCCGGTGAGCCGAGACAATTTTGATTTCGTAAGGAACTCCGAATTCTTCGCAAATATCGACGGCAGCCTGCATAGTCGGGAGGTCGGAATCGCTTCCCATAACTATACCAATTATTGGTTTAAGTTGTAGCATATATCACCTCTATTATTAAAAATTTGATTCATCACGCCATAAAATGATTTTCCATTCATCGCTTGCGTTTTCCCGTTTCAAATAAAAGATAGCTTTTCCAAATACATTTAAAATATCATTTGGTGCAAAAGTGATTGTAAGAGAGAAACTCCGAGAAACATCTAAAAAAAGAGAATCGCCCCGCGTGTAAAGAATTTCGTTCCAGACAAGGTTTAGGTCCTGAGCTGCTGAAAACAGCCGAGCAGTAGCAATCATATCTTCGCTACGGGTCCAGGTCGGGTCTATATTTTTATCATAATTGCGATAGTTGAAAGTAAAGTCGGGATGTAAAAGCTTTCCATAAAGAACAGTATCTTTGTATTTATAAGCATAGCTAAAATTTTTGAATACACCTTCTATTGTTCGTTGGTCGCCGAGTTGGAAGTCGCCTTGTGCATCTTTAAGCAAAGCCGGAGCAAAAGGATTTGTGCAGGAAACTGCAAGAAACAAGAAAAGTAGTATGTAAAATATTTTATTCAATTCAAAAGTAATTTTTTTAAAATAATTTGTTCATTTTTTTTCAAAACTATGAAATATGGTCCATTTAGCAAAAAATTCAGATTAATTACTGTATTATTTTGAAATAATTTTGAAGAGTAAACAATTTGACCTAATGAATTATAAATTTCAACAGAAGAAACATCGTTTGAAGTTAAGAATAGTGATTTATCGACCAATTGAAATTCAATGTTTTCTATTTGATCATTTATCGAACTGTTCAGGTTGTCGGCAACATAAATATCATCGACTGCAAGCTGAGGGCGAGTGCCCGATGAGGCATCATTGGCATAGCAGTATTTCCATCGAAGTTGGATGTAGTTTTTGTTCGCACAATTATCTGGCAACTTGATGGGTCCGAAAATCTTAAAATCGCCTTTTGTTTGAGAAGAGGAATATATTGAATTGGATACATTAACGAATTTGGATTTATCATCAGTTCGATACTGCAATTGGATAAAATAGTTCCTCTCCCCTACGTTATAAGTGCGAGCTGTCCAACGAAGATAAACTTCTGAACAATTACGGGTGTCAAGAGCAAGAACAGCAGCCCCAGGATAGCCATCATCATCTTGCGAGGAAGATGTGGATAAAAAAGAGAAACCGTATTGCCCAAGTCCGTTAATTCTTGCTTTGGATTTCAAGTTGTAAGGAGAAATCCAGTCGCCGGTCATTTCGTCGTCGATTTTAGGGTCGGATTTTTTGAGAGTATGAAAAATCATAGAAACAGGATAAGTTCGAGCAGGTGCATCTTCTCGCCATTCATTGAAATAGTAAGATGAGCCACTCAATTCGAAAGGTTGAGGATTGCTTTGGGCAAATGACAAATTAGTTACAAAGCCAAATGCCAGAAAAATAACAAGTATCATAACTATATATTTTGATAGTTCGAAATATATTTTTCGAAATCATTAATAATTTGTTTGAAAATGCTTTCAGGAACTATCATTCGGAGGAAATTCTGACCAATCGAACCTTTCAGGGTGAAATTACCTTTGACAATAATTTTAAAATAAGGAATATCAAATGTGTTATCTATTTTTATTTTGCCTAATTTGGCAAGATAACCGACAAATTTCTGGTCAGTATTGTTGTCAAAATAGATATCGTAGCCGATATTACCATCAGCACAACTTTCGGCATCGGATATTTTAATTATTTTCAAAGCGAATAAGTATAAAAAATTTAAACACAAAGAAAAAATAACTTATTTTTGTAAATTAAGCAAGAATAAAAATATTGATTATGAAACCAGAATTATCGGTAATAATACCTGCATATAATGAAGAGGCAAGATTAGGAAATACACTAAGTCTAATCACACAGTATTTAAGAAACACAAATTTAACTTATGAAATTATTGTTTCGGACGATGGTTCGCAAGACCAAACAATCGAAGTTGCCAAAAGTTTTGAAGATGTGAAGGTAATAAGTGATGGGAAAAATTATGGGAAAGGGGCGGCAGTCCGGCGAGGAATGCTTGCTGCAAATGGAGAGTATAGATTATTTACTGATGCAGATTTATCTACACCTATATATGAAATAGATAAGTTAAAAAAATATCTTAAAGATGGATATGATGTTTGCATAGGGTCAAGAGCAGTTGATTATAGATTAATCAAGAAGCACCAGCCGTTTTACAGAGAATTTATGGGCAAAACATTCAATAAAATTGTTCAGATGCTTGTAGTAAAAGGAATAAAGGACACACAATGTGGATTTAAGTGTTTTCGTGAAAAAGCAGCAGTGGATATTTTTAATCGAGCACAAATCAACGGTTTTTCGTTTGATGTCGAAATATTATTTTTAGCAAAAAAATTGAATTATAAGATAAAAGAAGTGGGAGTAGAGTGGTATAATGACGAAAGAACAACGGTTAGCCCGATAAAGGATAGTATAAAAATGTTCACAGAAATTCTCAAAATCAGAAGAATTCATTCGGATTTGAAATAATGGATTTATTGAATAAATTCAAAAAAATTCGTCAAATTTTATTCAGACCAATCAACGAAAATTTATGGAAGCGTAATTTAATCATTCTTGCAATTGCACAGTTTATTGCAATGGTAGGAATGAATGGGCTTGTGCCATTTCTTCCGTTATTTGTGCTGGAATTGGGGATAAAAGACCCCGTGCAGGCAAAATTTTGGAGCAGTATGGTATTTGCAGGACCTTATTTTTTGTCGATATTCGCGGTTCCTGTGTGGGGAATGCTTGGGGATAGATACGGGCAGAAAAAAATGGTAATTCGGGCAATTTTCGGTTTAGCGTTAGCAGTATTTCTGATGGGATTTTCGATAAACGTTTATCAATTATTTGCATTAAGGATTTTTCAAGGAGCATCGAGCGGCTTTATTGCTGCAGCACTTGCGTTTGTAAGTAAGAACACTCCCAAAAATCGCAATGGATATGCAATTGGCATATTGCAAAGTGCATCCTCGGCTGGAATAATAATAGGACCATTTTTCGGAGGAATACTATCCGATGCAAGCGGAGTCAGAAGCGTTTTTATAATTGTAGCTATATTATGCGTTATAAGCGGAATATTAATTATTGGATGCGTAAAAGAACAAAGAGTGGAAGTAACAAGCACTCAAAGCAAAGTTTTAGATAACTTAAAAACGGTTATCCACAACGGAGAAATGTCGAAAATAATCTTGTTGATTATATTATCGCAATTGGCGATATTACTATCAAATCCAATTTTTCCATATTATGTAGCAAGACTTGGAGCACCACAAAGCATTCTATCAACAATCACAGGACTATTAGTAGCAACTGTTGGAATATTCAGTATTATTTTTGCTCCATACTGGGGAAGAAAGAATGATACAACTGCTTATAGCAAGATATTTTCGCCTGCTGTGTTTGTAGCTGGATTGGCATCATTGCTTCACGTGATTTCTAATCATTATCTCTGGTTATTTCCAATTAGAGCAACAGTGGGTGTATTTTTTGCTGCAATTGCACCAAGTTTATATTCCGCACTAAGTTATCGCGCTGATGAAAGCAACAAAGGTGGAATAATGGGGATTGCCTCATCAGCAAATTTATTAGGTGCTTTGCTAAGTTATCTGAGTTGCAGTGTTATTGTTTCGCACCTTGATATGGTGTGGACATTTGTTGCTTCAGGAGTTATCTTAATATCGCTATCAATTTGGGCAAAAGTCAGATAAATTATTCTTCAATGCCAGTCCAATCACTCCAAGAGGTAGGCACAATCATATTCTCGTCGTTTCTAAATACAAGGGTTACCTTTACAGTTCTGCTGTCGCCACCCCAATGAGTCATTGTAGGTTTTATCCAATAATCACTAAATCCCGGCTGGTCGTTAATAAATATAGTTTGCTTAGATACAGAATCATAAACTCCAATTCTGCAAACAGCCCAATATTGACGAGGAATATTAATTAAGAAAAAAGTATGTTCGCCGGGTTTAAGAGTTTGGTTTGTTTTAAGCAAGTTATCGCTCCATTCTCCGGTTGGGTTCAATCCAGATGTAACTAAACCAGCATTTTTATATTGCAAAGAAGTAATAGTATACATCGACTCTTGATTATTGACAAACTTTACATAAAGCCTGTTTTTGTCGCCAGTAAGATTATCATCGGGATTAGTTGGTTCGTTTTTATCGTCATTGCAGGAAAACGCTAAAAACGAAATTGCAAATAGTAAAATGTAAAAAAGTTTCATTACAAAATCCTCAATAATTATATTTTGTTTATCGCTCATAAACATAAATTATTGTAAAATCGATAAAATAAAAAAAAGTGTTTACCTGCGAAGCGGTAAACACATCGGTTTTGGGATATAAAATTAGTTGATTAGTAGTTTAAGGTTCCTGCCTGATAAACGCAACCGGGAAGTGTTTTGCCAAAGAATTCGGAGACTTGTTTTGCTAAATCAACAATTTGAGAAATAATAATATCTTTTCGCAAGTTTAATCTATGCAAGTAATGAAGGAAATCTTCTGTAGAGACATTGCCTGAAGCAATTTTGGTAAACGGGCAGCCTCCTAATCCTCCGAATGCAGTTTCAAAATATTCGACACCCATTTGCATTGCAACATAGATATTAGCCATACCGAGACCGTATGTATTATGAAAATGGCAAGTAAGTTCAGCCTTATCGGAACGCTTTTTTATTTCACCGAACAAGTCTTCAACCTGCTGTGGATAAGCGTGTCCGGCAGTATCGGCGAGTGAAATTTTGAATAAACCATTTTCTAAATATTTGTCAATGATTGATAAGACGCGTTCTTTGGGCACCCGACCTTCGAAGCCACATCCAAAAGCACTCTGAACAGACACCTGAACAGCGAAACCGGCGGATTTAGCCTGTTGTGCCATAGACAAAATTCTTTGAAGAGCTTCGGAAGTAGTCATACCAGTATTTTTTTGGCTGTGGGTTTCGCTTGCAGAAACTCCCATACAAATAAGTTCAACGCCGGAATTGATCGCCCGCTCTAATCCTTTTTCGTTCAGGACGAGCCCAGAAAAGATTGGGTGCTTCGTGTTTGCATATTTTTGATTGATTTCGAGAAAAAGCTCGTCTGTGTCTGCCATTTGTGGCATTCTTTGTGGATTAACAAAAGAGCCAATCTGGATAATATCAACATTTGCATTTACTAACTGATCGATCCATTCGAGTTTTTTTTCTTTTGGGACAACGGATTTCTCCATTTGCAAACCATCACGCATCCCAACTTCGTGAATAAAAATATTTTTCATACAAATCCTTTTATAATTAACAAACACAAAATATTAAATAAACAAATTATTACTAAATTGATAATAGAAATTAATAAAAGTTTGAACAATTATGAAAATTGAAGATACAATATTTATTGATGAAGTTCAAAAAAGATATGAATTATTGACTGATACTTATATTAGTCTATACAATAGTGCTTTGAAAAAATTTAAGAATGATACAATTCATGATTTGCGGGTATGTTCAAGAAGAATTATTACATTGGTAGAATTTATTTTGAGTAAAGTTAATTCAACCTATGGCTTGAATTTAGTAAAAATATTGAAATTCTATTTCAAGAAACTTTCCAAACTCAGAGACATTCAAATATTGATAGAGAATCACAAAGCAAAGGCAATAAGCAATGAATATTGGTTGTTGTTCATTAATTATTTAAATAAGAAAGAGAAAAGAATTATCAAGAAGTTGCAGCCGTTATTTACTCAGGAAAATTTAACGGAAATAGAAGGGTTATTTTTCTTTTTTGAATTGGAGTTGCGTAATGCTCTAAAAAATAGGATAATTTCGGCTGAAGATTTAATTGGTGCAATTGACGAAAAGTATAAGCAAGCAATGAATAAATTTAAAAATATTGATATAGCGAAAATTGAGACAATTCATAAATTTCGAATTAAGTTCAAGAAATTCCGCTATTTATATGAATTTTTGCAACAAATTGTTACTGAAAATAGTATTTCGAGTAAAGAATTAGGGAAATATCAAACATTGCTTGGAGATATACAGGATAGCGAAATACTAAATAACTGCATATTAGTATATTTAAAAAAGAGTGAGAAATACAACCAAGCCAGCAAGTTGCTATCGGATGCAGCTGGGATTAAAACAGCGGCAGTTTTAAAATTTATTGAAAAGAAAGACGATGTCTATAAATTTTGGGAAATAAAGTCAAATGCCGTTCCCAACTAATTTGGAAATATTATCTACGACAGCATCGTTATTTACTTCAAAGCTAAAGATAAAATTCGCCTCGTATTTCTTTAATGCAGTAGGACGGAAACTCACAATAAGTTGCCGAGGAGTGCCATTTGCCGGAATAGAAATAGGAAAGCTTTTGGGGCTTAGATTTTCAATTTTAAAAACAGAAGAATCACCAATAATTGAGAAATTATCAATAAATACTTCACTAGAAGAAAAATTATAGAGATTAAGAGTGCTTAGTTTCATTGACCCCACCTGAACATTTCCAAAATCTAAATCAGAGGAAAAAATATGTGGAACACGGTAATGAGTAAGCAAAAATGGGCGGAAATATTCCCGGAAGAACAAAGTATCCGTAAAATATCCAAACTTAGATGGATTGACTGTAAGAACAATGCTATCATTTGATAGCGGAGATAGATTAAGAGTAACTGGATTATTGAACTGGTAGTTGTTTTTATTACCTTTGATAATAATATATTTAAGCAACAGATATTTATTAGAAAAATTCTCAACTTTTAATGAAATGGATGCACTTTTCCCAAACAAGAGATCATCTAAATCAACATTATCCGGAATAATTGCAAAAATTGAATCGCCGTTTTTGCGTAAGTCCAAAATCTCACGATTCGCTTGAATATCAATTGGGCTATCGCAAGCGTTTATTGCAAAAGCAAGCAATATAAACAGCATAATTGACATCAGAATTTAATTGATAGTCCTCCGGATAATCCACTTTTCAGAGATGAATACCATTTATTCTGGAACTCATAGAACAGACCAGTATTTTCTAAACCAACAAAAGCATAGATTTTGTTGGATAAGTAATACTTACCGCCAATTATAATTTTAGAAACAGGTCCGATACGAGTTCCGCCAATCATCCCACGAACAAAAGGGCTAACAGATTTGTAATCTTCGAAAGTGTATTGATAGGATGCCCCTGCCCAAAAAGCAGTGTAGTTTTGTTTTATCAACGAAGGAAATTCATCTAAATCGCCTTTGAATTTCTGCACAAAGTCTTCTTGTCCGAGTTCTATCGCAACAGAATTTTTGGTGTCAAGATCATAGATAATTGCAAAACCAAAATTATTTAGAATTGGTTCGCTAATAGGCTTAACGTTAGTATTCACAAAGTTTTTAGCTTCGAAAAAACGGATTTGCATCGAAAGCTTATCTAAAAATTCGGTTTTTGTAAATGCATTTTCGAGAATCTGTGAAAAACGCTTATTGTTGTTGAACAACAAGTTAGAATTGGGCTCGACAAAATTACTTATGTCAATAAAAAATACATTATTATCAGCGGGTAGATTTGCACCTTCTTCATCAACTTTTGATAGTTCTCTCAATTGAGATGGAACAGGATTGAAGTTTCTCAGAGGAACTGATGTTACTTGTGAACTATTGAATTTAGTAAGATGTTTGGGTAGCACTTTATCATCCACACTAAAAGAGCCCGTTTGAGGAATTTCTTTTGGTAAATCAAATTTCGCAGGAGTTGACGCAAGAGTGGTATTATCTTGCGACTGTTTATTATCAAAGAATTGATAATAAACGAAAGGAATAAGTAGAAGCAAAAGCGAAGACAAAATCAAAGTTAATCTTTTATTAAGCAACTTCGAATAAAATGTTTTAGGAACATCAGGTGCTACGGCAGAAGTAGCCCCGATAGCAGCAAAAATATTTTGTTTCAAAGTCTCTGGTGGCGATAAGAGAGACTTTTTCAAAGTTTGAGAGATAATGATTTGCTGTCGCATCTCTTCCTGCAATTGAGGACTTGACGCCATTGTAAGAAACAGGCTTTCGCGTTCGGAGGCGTCAAGTTCACCATCGAGGAAGGCGACAATTTTTTCAGAATAATTAATATTTAGAAAGTCATTCATTTTATTTTACCAATTTTGTTTTTTTCATTTTCGTTTAAAAAAGGTGCCAAAAATTCTCTCAGTTTGTTTTTAGCACGAAAGATACGTATTCGAACAACCGGCATAGAAACACCGAGAATATCGGCAATTTCCTGATAAGAAAAGTCCATAAACTCGCGCAATACCAAAACTTCCCGGTATTTTTCGGGAAGAGCATCTAATCCGATATCAACAAGCTCGTTAATTTCTTTATTTTCATAAGATTTGTCGTAATAAGCGAAGTTAAAATTAGAAATATCCAGATGTGTTGAATTTTTTGATTTTTTTTCGTTAAGGCACAGATTTCTTGCAGTTTTTATCAAGAAGCCAATTACGTTGGTCATATTTTTGGATTTTTTTGAAAATTCATAGAAACGAATAAATGTTTCTTGAAAAATGTCGTCCGAAGCTGGTGAGTTATTTAAAATTTTTCTTATATAAGTATAGATTTTCGATGAATATCTATTGTATAATTCTTCGAAAGCAAGAAACGAGAGTTTGTCTTCTTTTGCCATCAGCAAAAAAAGTTGCTCATCTTTAATATTTTTTAAATCACTATTCATTTAATAGAAAAACAATCGAACAGCATAAAAGTAACAAAAAAATTTCACAAAATTTCAAACTAATAATTCATAAAAAATTGCTAATTTTATTGAATGTTAAATATTTTTCGAATAATTAATAATGGAAATCAGGTTATATAATTCATTAACAAAAAAAGTAGAAAAATTTGCACCAATCAAAGACAATGAAGTAAGGATGTATTCTTGCGGTCCAACAGTTTATAATTACGCACATATAGGCAATATGAGAGCATTTTTATTTGCAGATTTTCTGCAAAGGGTATTAAGAGTTGTGGGTGGATATAAGATGCGATGGGTGATGAATATAACAGACATAGATGATAAAACGATACGCGATAGTCAGGTTGGTTCTCGAGAGTGGAAGAACGAAATGGGCGAACAAACAGAAGATCCTAAAGAAAATTTAAGAAAATTCACGGATTATTATTTGAATGCATTTATTGAGGATATTTCGAGGTTAGGCATAAAAAAAGAGCACTTTTATTCTATGCCAAGAGCGACGGAATATATTGATGCTATGCAAGAATTGATATTGAAAATAATTAAAAATGGCTTTGCTTATATTTCAGAAGGCTCTGTATATTTTGATGTTTCTGCCTGGCGAAAAGTTGATGTTTATGGGAAACTATATAAAATTGATTTTGATAATTTCAAAAGCGGATATAGAATTGATACTGATCAATACGAAAGAGAGCAAGCAAGCGATTTTGTTTTGTGGAAAGCACACAAAGAAGGCGAACCGTACTGGGATTTTTACATAGATGGGACAAACTATCCGGGACGTCCCGGCTGGCATATCGAATGTTCGTCTATGGAGTATGAGTTATTAGGGTTGCCATTTGACATACATACAGGTGGAGTTGATTTAAAATTCCCGCATCACGAGGATGAAATTGCACAAAGCAAGGCTGGATATAGCATTGAACCGACAGCGTTTTGGTGCCATAATGAATTTTTAGAAGTAGAAGGCGAAAAGATGAGCAAATCGCTTGGGAATTTCTTTACTCTCAGAGACTTAATAGGCAAAGGGTTAGACCCAATAGATATTCGTTTTGCAATGCTATCGGCACATTATTCATCAAAATATAATTTTACTTTTGGTGGAATAAGTGCAGGAAGGAAAGCAAGATTAAAGGTACAGGAATATATTTACGAATTGTGGGATAAAACTGCCGGGATTGCGGATGAAAAAGTTGAAGGCTTAGCACTTGAATTGCAGAACAGAATATTTACAGAGCTTGCAAATGATTTGCATTCTCCGAAAGCATTAGCAGCGTTGTTTTCGTTCATTAATGAAAACGAGGTTGATAAAATTAGTGTGGAAGATGCAAGAAAATTATTAACTGTAATGTCGCAATTAAATGAAATATATGAAGCTTGGGAAATATCTGAACGAAAAGAAATCAAAGAAGAAATTCCACAAGAAGTGCTAAAATTAGCTGAAGAAAGATTAATGGCGAAAAAAGCAAAGGATTTTAAGCGAGCCGATGAAATCAGAAACAAAATATTAGAAATGGGATATTCGATAAAAGACACAAAAGAAGGTTACGAAATATCAAAAGGCTAACTAATTACCTTTCTTACTATTTCGATATTCTCAACGCTACCGAATAACAGAATAATATCCCCCGATTGAAGGCGGAAATCAGGAGGGGGATTGATTATAACTTCCGAGGAACGCTGAACAGCGATAATAGCTGTTGAATATTTGCCGCGTAAATCAGATTCGAGCAAAGATTTGCCGTCAAGGAAAGAATTTTTGTTTACTTTTGTTGCATAAGTTCGATGGTTGCTTAACTTAGAAAGAAAAACCTTATGTTTGATGGATTTTTTGATATTTCTAAACAGTTCATATCTATTTCCACGAATATAATTAGCGAATTTTTCAATATCTTCGGAAGGGACATTAAAGATATGCAAAACGCGGGTAAAAATTTCAATGGAAGTTTCAAATTCTTCCGGAATAACTTCATCAACACCCAGAGAATAAAGAGGCTCCATTTCTCTGTCGTAGCGAGTTCTAATAATCAGGTAAACATTTGGGTTCATTCTTTTGACAGACTTAGCGATTGCACGTTCAGCAATGGGGTCCGGGATAGTTGAGACGACGATTTTGGCAGTAGCAATACCAGCTTTGGAAAGAATAAGCTCACGAGTTGCATCACCAAAGATAATTCTTTCTCCTTTTTTGGCTTCTTCTCTGACGGTTACGGGATTCATTTCAATAACAGAATAAGGGATATTAGCAAACTTAGCAGCGGCGGCTAAGTTTCTTCCGTTTAGTCCAAACCCAATTATTATAAGGTGATTACTTAGATTGAAAATATTGTGGATTTCATTATCGATGGATTTATCTTTTTTATATTTTTCTGAAAAATTATTAATCAGAAGCATTCCGAGTTCAATCATAATAGGATTAATTGTAATAGAAAGAACAGTTGTAGCAAGAAAAAGCTGGTGAGTGAAATCATCGATAAGACCGAATGAAATACCAGTAATTGCCAAAACGAAAGCAAATTCCCCAATCTGAGCAACTGTCAAGCCGGTTAGAACAGATGCCCGAATGCTTTTGGTGAGCAAGTAAGATGGGATAAATGCAGAAATGAACTTAATTGTAATTAACAAAAACAGTGCTAAAAGAACAATACCATAATTATGAAGAAGAAAGTTTATATCAAGAAGCATTCCGACAGAAACGAAGAAAAAGCTTGCAAAAACTTCTTTGAAGGGTTCAATGTTTGATAATGCTTCTTCGCTATATTCAGTTTCAGAAATGACAAGACCGGCAATAAATCCACCAAGTGCGAGAGAAATTCCGATTAAAGAAGAAATCCATACTGTAATAATGCAAATAGACAAGATGACAAGGATAAACAGTTCTTTGATACGAGTTTTAGCAATATGAAAAATCAAATTTGGCATTATATATTTGACAGAAACAAAGATAAAACCGACAATAAACAAAGTTTTTCCCAAAAGGATAATAATTTCTTCCTCAATTTTTATTTCTCCACCTACAAGAAGCGGAATGAACAAAAACATTGGCAAAATTGCCAAATCCTGGAAAATTGAAATAGACAAAGAAAGCCTTCCCGACGGGCTATCGGTGCCTAAACGGTGAGAAATAATTTTCATCACCAAAGCAGTGGAGCTAAGAGCAATTAAAAAACCAATAAAAATTGCCTGATTAAGGTTAAAATTCAAAAAAGAAGAGAGAAAAACAGACAATGCAATTGCAATACCAACTTGCAATCCACCACCAACGAACACATTCCGTTTGATAGCGAAAAGTTTAGTTAAGGAAAATTCTATACCAACAGAAAACAGAATTAATATAACACCTACTTCTGCAATAAGTTGCACCTGAGACAAATCAGAGATAAGCTTCAATCCAAAAGGACCGATAAGCATACCTGTGAGCAGAAAACCAACGATAGAAGGTAATTTGAGCTTATGGAACAAAAAAACAACGAAAATCGAAGTGCTAATAATAATTAATAAGTCTTTTAAAAGATGGTGTTCCATAGCTAAAATTTCAAATAGTGCATTAATTTATAAACCAAGCTGGCAGTGGTAAGGTCTGGGAGGTGCAATCCATCGATCGGAGCCAGTTCAACAACATCAAAGCCGATGATTTTCTTGTTTTGCTTTTGCATTTCGTAGAAAATATCTAATACTTCAGCATAGAAAAGTCCGTTGGGTTCGGGAGTGCCTGTTGATGGCATAAGAGAAGGGTCGAAACAATCGACATCGAATGTAACATAAACGTTTTCTGAAAGGGTGTCGGCAACAGCTTTCTGCCAATTATCACCCCAGATTTTTCTACGAATTTGCCAAGAGTAGAAAGTATTAATATTATTTTGTTTGATAAAATCGGCTTCTTCGATACATTGGGCACGAATACCAACCTGAGTAATATTATTAGTGCCAAAAAATTCCACAACCCGATGCATAAAAGAAGCGTGAGAGTATGGATTATCTTCATAATTTTCGCGTAAATCTGAATGAGCATCGAAATGCAAAATCGACATATCTGGATATTTTTTGAAGTGCGATTTTATAGGAGCAGTAGAAATTGTGTGTTCGCCACCAAGAGTAACCACAAATTTGCCATCAGCAAGGAGTTGATCAACGGTTTGTTCAATCAAATCCAATGCTTCTTTGTCGTATTTTCCATTAAATTCAATTGGGTAAAGCGTTGCAATACCTTTATCAAAGCAAAGCTGACTGTTAAATTCCTCATCATAAAATTCGACATAGTGAGAAGCAGCAATAATGGCTTCGGGTCCGAGAGAGGTGCCTTGTCCGTAGCTTGTAGTATGTTCGTAAGGCACTGGGAGAACAACAATTTGAGAGTTGTCATAAGATGAGAAATCTTCTTCAATTGCAAGGAAATTTTCAGAAATATTCTTAGTTTTCATATCTATTTGCCAATTTATACAAAATTATATTAACGAAAATGAAGTCTTTATCATTTATTTAATAAATTAATTCAGTAGTTAATTCGTTAAAGATTTTATTTAATTCGTTAAAGATATGACAAATAAATTAATCTGAGGGAAAAATGAAAAAAGTATTATTTTTATTATTATTTGTATTATTAGCTACTTCAAGCATATTAGCGCAAGATGACGAGTTGGATAATTATTCATTCGAAACTGAGCCATTGAAAAGCGAAAGCAATCCTTATTTTTCGGTCGGAGCTGGTTATCAGCTTACTTTTTTGACGCTAAATTATGATGAACTCAACAAATATGTTGCTGATAAGCTTGGTTTAGATGAGTTTAGCGGAATATTCACGTTAGGCGGGGTGCATGGATTTACAGGGTTAGTTGTTATCCCAAACACCCGACTTGGCTTTTATGGAGTAAGTGGGAGCAAAATTTCGGAAAAAGAAAATTCTTCTACAAATTTGAAAAGAACTGCTGAACTAAAAGTGGCAATTAACGGTTTTTCGATTGATTATGGAATAGTGCCAATAAAAAGTCTGGCTGTGCTTCCGGGTGTTAATTTTGGGTGGGGAAATTATATTCTTGAAACAACAGAGACGCCCACTACAATTGACTGGAAAGACGTTGATAACATTATAGTTGGCTCAGCTAAAATGAACAGAATTGAGAACAAATTTATGATGGTTCAGCCACAATTGAGTATTGAGTATGCGGTTACCAATTTCGCAATGATACGTGCAAATGTTCATTATAACCTGACTTTTGATAATCCATTGGTAGATAAAAAATGGACATTTAATAAAGATGCAAAACTGAAAAATACACCAAATAATATGAATAGTAACGGATTAGGATTGCAGATAGGCATATACTTAGGATTGTTTAATTATTAATTTGTATTTTATTGATTTTTTATTATTTTTGTAGTCTATGAAATATCTATATAACGAGATTTCATAGGTAAAAATAAGTGTGGGGGCCTGTAGCTCAATTGGTTAGAGCGCCGGACTCATAATCCGTCGATTGGGGGGTCAAGTCCCTCCAGGCCCACAAAAAGAAACTGCCTCGAAACGGCAGTTTTTTTGTTTAAGTATGAAGTAAATAAAGATGTTGTTGATTTTCCCACTCCTGAAATAAATCCTATTATCAGTCGAAATACATTACATTTCTATAAAAAGAATTAAAAATCTTGGAATTAGTAACAACTATGATTAAATAAAAAAGGCTGTCCTAAATGAATGGACAGCCATAGAAAAATATCAGAGTATATTAATAGTTTCGAACGATGCGTTGAGGACCAGCTTTTTTGACTTCATCGGGGCAACCGCTTTCGAACAATTTGAAGTTTTCGATATAGCGAGCTGCAAGAGCATCGTATTTGCTCCAGTATTCGTCTTTATTGCCCCAAGCGTTAGATGGTTCGAGCACATCATCGGGAACACCCGGACAGGTAAGTGGAACGCGGAAACCGAAAACTTTATCAGTTCTGTATTCAACATTATCGAGCAAACCGTCCAAAGCAGCATTAAGCATATTACGGGTATGGCGAATACTAATACGTTTGCCAACACCAAATTTTCCTCCAACCCAACCGGTATTAACAAGCCAGCAACGAGTGCCGTGTTTTTCCATTTTGCTACGCAACAAATTAGCATAATAGAATGGATGATGTACCATAAAAGGTGCACCGAAGCAAGCACTGAAAGTAATTTCTGGTTCGATACCAAGCCCGATTTCTGTTCCAGCAATTTTGGAAGTGTAGCCACTGATGAAATGATACATAGCCTGGTTCATATCGAGACGAGCAATTGGAGGGAGCACACCAGTTGCATCGCAAGTAAGGAATATCACGTCTTTTGGATGAGTACGTGACATCTTTTCAGGCAGAGAGTTAGGAATAAAGTCGAGCGGATACGATGCACGAGTATTTTCAGTAAGCATATCATCGTCCAAATCAATTTTGCGAGAAGCCGGATCGTAGATAACATTTTCCAAAATAGTGCCGAAGCGGCGAGTACAGGAATAGATTTCCGGCTCGTGTTCGGCAGAAAGGCGAATAACTTTTGCATAGCACCCCCCTTCGAAATTGAAAACGCCTTCGTCGCTCCACCCGTGTTCGTCGTCGCCAATAAGCTTACGGCGAGGGTCGGCAGAAAGAGTTGTCTTACCAGTACCTGAAAGCCCGAAGAACAGAGCTACACCACCATCATTTCCAACATTTGCTGAGCAGTGCATAGCCATAACATTTTCGAGTGGTTTAAGGAAATTCATAACTGTAAAGATAGTTTTCTTAATTTCGCCGCCATACATACTGCCAGCGACAATAGCCATACGTTTTGCAAAATTAATTACCATAGCGGTTTCGGTTCGTGTGCCATCAATTTTGGGGTCGGCTTTGAATGATGGAGCAGCAAACAGTGTGAATTCAGGAACGTGGTTCTTTAAAGCATCGCGATTTTCGATCGGAATAAACATATTGCGAGCAAAAAGGCTTTGCCAAGCATATTCAGTAACTATTCTAATTGGCATACGATAATTTGGGTCGGCTCCGACGTAGCAATCCTGAACAAAGAGCTCTTCGCCCTGCCAATATGCCAACAAGCGAGTGAGCAAAGAATTGAAATTTTCTTGGGTAACCGGACGATTATATACACCCCACCAAATTTTATCACGAGTAAGTTCTTCATCAACGATAAATTTATCGTTGGCAGCGCGAGCAGTCCATTTACCAGTGTTTACCACAAGAGCACCGCCAGAAGTAAGATGACCCTCGCCACGAAAGACAGCTTCTTCGATGAGAGCAGGAGTTGACAAATTCCAATAAACTCTATCTAAATGCTGAAGTCCGTGGTTAGCAAGTTTGAAATCGCTTGCATATTCACGTGCGTGTTTGGAGGCTGGAGTTGGAAATTCTAAATATTTCATAGCCAATCCCTCACTAATTTACGTTCACCAATATAAAGTTCGTTAGGTGAGTTCGGGTCTAAAGCCCATTTAATGCGTTCAATACCTTCTGTAATATCTTTAATAGTACCGCAAGTAGAGAGTCGCAAGAAACCATCCATACCGAATTCAATACCGGGAACAGTCAGGACGCGAACTTTTTCGAGAAGGAATTCGCTAAGCTTGCGGGAATCTTTTTCGTAATGGCTAAAATCAGCAAAGCAATAGAAAGTGCCATCGGGCTTATAAGCACGAACACCCTCAAAAGCATTTAATCGTTCCATCATCACATTGCGATTATTTTCAAGGGTTCGGCGAAGGTTTTCAACACCTGATTGAGTTCCATTCAAAGCACCAACTGCAGCTTTTTGAAGCACAACGCTTGGACCGGAAGTTTGGTGTCCCTGTATGTTAGTCATAACACGAATTAGGTTTTTATTAGCGACAGCCCATCCGATACGGAAACCGGTCATAGAATATTGCTTGCTAATACCATTGATAAGGATTAATTTGGAGTTTTCACCCAAATCTTTAGCATATTCATAGCAATTAATTGGTTTACGTCTGTCTCTTATACACATCT
>JAOAGZ010000050.1 GCA_026415495.1 Eximiradius proteiniborus
AATAAAACCATCCTCAGCATCGATGTCGTTTGTGATACCACTTGTGTTTCTTGTGTAGATTAAAATACAAGTTCCTTTTCTCAAATTTCTCCATAGTGGAACATCTTTAAATCGAACTCCTCCCATCCACAATCCATCACCTGAATTATCTCTCAAATAGTAATTGACAATACTAACATTGTCTTCAATAACTAATAATTCAATCCATTCGCCTTGAGTATTTCCTGAAATATTTTTATATTCGCTTACAAGAAATTTCGTTTGTGAACTTAGATTTAAAGATGTAACAAACAAAATCAACAAGCAGATATAGAGATTTTTTTTCATAATAATTTTAATTATTAATAAACATTATTATATTTGCAAAAATAGAAAAAAAAATATTATCACTAAATTAAAATACATTTAAAATAAAATTGAATACTCTTGCGTTTTTTGAAAATATTGATTTCAACTAATATTAGATTAAATTATGCCAGAACTTAAACAAATTTTAGTAGTAGAGGACGAACTCACAAATTCAATTTTGTTAAAAAGGATACTTTCGAAAGCAGGATATTCCGTTGTAGTAGCAAATAACGGACTGGAAGCTATTAAGCATTTGGAAAGAGAAAAGTTTGATGCAGTACTGACTGATTGGATGATGCCACAAGTAGATGGTATTGAGCTAATTCGTAGGATGCGAACAAACGTCAAGCCACTTCCATTTATTATGATGATAACTGCGCTTGTAAGCGAAGGTGCCCGAGCCTATGCTCTTGAATCAGGTGCTGATGATTACATAGCAAAACCCATAGAAGTTGAAGAACTGCTAATGAGATTGAAGGATGGGCTTGCCCGCCATCAACAATCCGGTGAAGATATTGAAATCATCCCAGTAACAAGAGAAATTGACGTAAATCCTCCATTTGTTGCAGTAGCGATCGCAACAAGCACTGGTGGACCTCCTGCATTAATAGAGCTTTTCAAAAAAATGCCGGAAAAAGTAAATGCTCCTTTTTTCATTGTTCAGCACGGTCCATCGTGGATGCTTGAAACTTTCTCGCAACGCTTACAACGCGAAACAGCTTTCAACGTAACAATAGCTTACGATGGAGTTGTCCCGGAACCTGATAATATCTATATTGCGCCCGGTGATAAGCATATGCGGATTGATCCCAAAACATACAAAATTACAGTTGATGATGGTCCAAAGGAAAATTTTGTTCGCCCTGCGGCCGATCCACTATTCAGAAGTGTAGCAGAAGCTTTTGGGAAATACAGTATTGCAGTAATATTAACAGGATTAGGCAAAGACGGAGCTCAAGGGGCTGCTCATATTGCTTCTGTTAAAGGCAACGTGATAGTTCAGGATCCAGCAACAGCAACTGCTCCTTCGATGCCAACAGCTGTTGTTCAATCTGGGATTAATTGCAAGGTTATGCCAATCAGCGCAATTGGAAAAGAAATATCTGAATTAATATTTCCTCTAAACGCTTCACTGAAAATGGCACAGAAAAACCAGAATTAATAAATGTTTGCAGATATTGTTATTATTGGTGCTGGAGTAGTTGGTTTAGCAATTGCTAAGGAACTCTCCAGCATTTTTAATTGTATTGTGCTTGAAAAGCACCCGTCTTTTGGCTGTGAAACAAGCTCAAGAAATAGTGAAGTTATTCATGCGGGACTTTATTATCCCCAAAATTCTCTGAAAACCGAACTATGCATCGAAGGTAATAGATTAATATATGAATTCGCTGAAAAATATAAAGTTCCATTCAACAAAATTGGGAAATTAGTAATTGCCGTAACAAAAGAACAAGAAGAAAAACTGATTTCCATACATGAAAATGCAAGAAGGAACGGTGTTTGTGGAATTGAGTATGTAAGCAATACATATTTGCAAAAGTATTCACCTTGCATTAAGGCTCACAGTGCTTTTATTTCGAGGAACACAGGGATTATTGATACGCACAGTTTTATGAGGTGTTTGGAAGCTTTGGCTATTGAAAATGGGGCAACATTTTCCTATAATTCAGAAGTAATTGATATAAAAAAAACAAACAACGAATTTGAAATCTTTATTAAAATTGATGAAGGGGAAATCTTCTCATTAAAATCGCCGATTATAATAAATTCTGCTGGACTTCATTCAGATGAGATAGCAAGTATGGTTGGGATAAATGACGAAAATTTAAAGATAAATTATTGCAAAGGTCACTATTTCAAACTAAATTCCAGTATTTTTGATACAAAGCATTTGGTATATCCTGTAACAGATAATAATTTAGGATTAGGAATTCATCTCACATTAGATTTGAATGGAGGATTAAAATTAGGTCCCGATACATCATTTCTGAATTCAAGGCAAATTAATTACGATGTGCCAAATCATCTTGCTGAAAAGTTCTTTACTGCTGGACAAAGTTACATCAAAGGATTAACACTCGAAATGCTATCACCTGATTATGCTGGAATACGCCCTAAATTACAGAAACCTGACGAAAACTTTAGGGATTTCTACATAACAGATGAAACAGCAAGAAATTTGGACGGTTTTATTAATCTCGTTGGGATTGAATCTCCTGGGCTTACATCCTCACTTGCAATTGCTAAATACGTTAGGAAACTGCTCACTTAGACCAATTTAATCTGAAATTATAGGTAATTCCACTATTGGTCGTAATTTTACCTATATATATCCCAGTATTTAAATCTTTTACTGAAAGCGTAATATTATTTGTTCCTTTTGATAATCCGTTTCTGTAAGTGGAAAATACTTGCTTGCCAAGCATATTGAAAAGCTGAATGTTCACATCAGAATCTTCGGGCAATACAAAAAGTAATGCAACCGTAGAATTTGCTGAGTTTGTATTGACAATTACTTCTTTGCTCACCCCAATCTCATTTTTTGTTCGTTCTTGCGTTTTTTTACAATCAGATTGTTCAATTGAATTGGAAGCCATAATTCTTGTATTGTTAGCTTTAACCTTTATATTTTGAGCGAAAAGAGTAGTTGTTGTATCTTTTGAATATCCGAACTTTTTAAATTCACGTTTCTGAACTATTAGTTTATACTCGCCCGAAGGGATTTGATTGGTTTGTATAGTTAAATCAATATAACAATTGCATCTTGCTTTTTGAGTAGAAACATCAAAAAAAGTAACATAGATTGTATTTTCATCAATATCTATATCTGATGAATATTTGGAAGCACAATTAGTATATAAGTCGTTCACAAAAATTAATACAACGCTACCTTTTTGTTCAATATGAATTTTTTCACGCGTTTGGCTAAATAATGAAAAGATAGAAATAAAGAAAAAAAATAATATTTTAAATGACACCTTCATATAACGTAAATTAAAGAAATTGAATTAGTTTTCACACTATTTTTATGATAATTAATGACAAATCATCTTCAAAATAATCTTTACCTGAAAATCTATAAATTTCACTTAAAATATGCTTTAAAAGATCGTCCGGGTTTAAATATTTAAAATGTGAAACTAATGCTTTTAGTCTTTCGATTCCAAATTCATCGTCGTTGTTGCGTGCTTCAATTGCTCCATCAGTTGCTAAAAGCAGAATATCCCCAGGACTAAAATCATATGACTCTTCAACAATATTTGCAGAGAAAAATTCATTTGAACTTGCACCTAATATTATTCCCTTAGGTTTAATTTCTACCACTCTTTTTTCTTTACTAGAAAACAGAATAAGCGGAAGATGTCCGGCACGAGCAACCGATATTTTTTTCTGAGAATTATGTAGCTTGGCAATCAGCACAGAAATAAATGCATTTTTCTCAATGTAGTTATAAAGTAATTTATTTGCTTTTATCAATAATTCCTTCGGTTGAAGTTCAAATTCCGATAAAGTGCGAATTATTCCCTGAACTTTAGACATATATAATGCTGCAGAAGCACCTTTTCCACTGACATCACCAATAATCGCAGTAAAACCATCGTTAGAAACATTAATAAAATCGTAAAAATCTCCTCCTACTTCATAAGCCGGAATAGTAATCGCTGCGACTTTGATGTTTTCTGTTTCAGGTAATTTCTGTGGCAGAGAAGATAATTGAATTTTGCGAGCAAGCTCAAGTTCGTGCCGCATACGTTCACGAGAAGACAGATCCTCATATAGTTTTATGTTCTCAATCACAACAACTGATTGATTTAATAAAGACATAATAATGTGAAAATCTTCACTATCTATTGGAGCTTCGGATAGCTTATCCCCAATCAACGCAAAACCATAAATTTTGTCTTTGTGCTTAATTGGCATAATGGCAGAAAAGCCTTCTTCCTGAAATAATTGTCGCAAATTTTCTGGTAAATATTCAATTCTAAAAATACTATCGGTTTTGCCTACTAACTGTATTATATCATTCGAGTTAGCATATACATAGTCCAAAATATCATTAGATATTTCCGAACTACAATTTGATTTTAATTTGTCTAAAAGAATAATACATACTTTATTGAGAAGTAAATAATTTTTCAACTTCTGAGATATTGTTTGGATAAAGTCATCAATTGTTATGTTCTTTTCAATAATATTGTTAAGGTCAAGAGCGAGTTTTTTATAATCGAAAATGGTGCGATAAAATTTTCTATTTATTAATTCTAAAGTTTTATTGTAAAATTTTAATAGTAAAAAAATAAAAATAAATGACAGAATGATACTTAGAGCAGTATTATAGAATTGTCTGTTTTCTTCATTCATTGGTTTTTCCAAAACTTCAATTGAAGTTCCTGTAAAATGTAAATTAGGATAATTTAAATCGATATGAGCTACAAACCAAATAAAAACAAACAAAACAATAAAAAGAACAACTCTTAGAATGAAAACTGAAATAATATATTGATTGTTTTTTCTTATCCTTAAATCTAAATTCAATAAACGATATTTACCAATTGTATAGATATAAGATAAAGGCAAAAGCAATAGCAATAGATTAATATAAGATAAATAATATAACTTGAAGTATGCTAAAATAGGAAGAATAAGAACAACGAAAAAATTGATAATAATGGAATAATAAATAGGTCTTCCTATTGATTGCATTTGTTTTGTGAGCTTTGAGTTCTTTATTTTGAATAAGAGAATTAATAAAATAACAATGTAAGAAATACCGATACCGTAAGTAGAGATAATCCATAGGAAATAAAATTCATTAAAAAATAGTGGTATCAAAATACAGAGAAAAAAGAAAGAACCTAAAATGTATAGAGAGTAAATGATTTTTCTATTTTTCTTTGCTAACTCTTTTAATTCAACCGGGAAATAAAAAAGACTATGAATAAGGAAAACTAAACCAAATATTGCTGAAAGATTTGCCAAAGCAATAATAATAAGGTAGCCTAAACCAACTTTATAACCAAGAGAAAAAACAGGATTTAATTTTCCTGTAATTGCAAACCCCACCATTAAAAATGCAAAACTTAATAATCTACCTGTAAAGAACTCAATTCGGGAATACCCTATGAAACAACCAAAAGCAATAAAAATCAAACCAGTTAAAAAATAAATCATGTGTGTGAATGAAATACCGAATTTTGCGAGTTCGATAGTTAATTTATATGTTTGTCCTTCACGGAGAATTTCATATTCTATAACCGGAACTTTTGAACTTCTCAAAAGATAATCTGCTTCTGCAACGGAAGAAAAACTTTTGCCATTAATTTTTGTAATTATGTCTCCTGGCTTAAGCCCTGCTCTATCTGAAGCACCACCCGGAGAAACACTTGTTACAAATGCAGCAGAAGGTATTTTTACAAAAAAAGTTTGTTTTAGACTATCTTTATTGACCACAACATTTTTTGATTTATGTTCCTTAAAACAAAAAACGGTTAATATTATAGAAGACTGTGAAGTTTTATCAAAGATGTATTGATTAATTTGTCCGATTGAATCAATATATTTATCATCTAACTTAATTATCAAATCACCAACATTAATTTGCTCATTTTTATTAATTCCTGGGATATTTCTGACTACATAATATTTAGATATAGGTTCAGCAAAGATATTTTCGTCAGTCGGGAGTGATATTGTATAGAAAAAATTGTAAAATGTAATAACGACAAAGACTGTTGCAGTTATTATAAAAACAATCTTATAATACAATGAATTGCCACTTCTTTCCAAAGATGTACCCTTATATGCAAAATTCAGAATTGTATATCGAAATTTACGAAAAAATACATTATTTGTTTCAAATGAGTTATGCAAAATTACTACTTTCAAAAGAATAATTGTATTCAAATAAATATATAAAAGAACTTTCTAAAGTTTAGGGCTTTCTAAATATTGTTATAGTTTTTTCGTATAATGTAAATTAAAACAAGCATTTTGTGTAAGAATAAATATATTTAATAATATGTATTTACATTCATTTATCAGGAAGCAAAGGTTGAAGGCAAATATCTATGAATGCTGGGATTTTTTCTCAAATCCCGAGAACCTTTCTTTGATTACTCCACCAGAAATGAACTTCGCAATATTAACAGAATTGCCAAAAGAAATATATCCTGGACTGATTATTCAATATAAAGTAAGCCCATTGTTGTCTATTCCTATGAACTGGGTAACTGAAATCACACAGGTAAATAAACCTGTATTTTTCATTGACGAACAGAGATTTGGACCATACAAGTTTTGGCACCATCAGCATATTTTCAAAGAAATAGATGGTGGAATAGAGATGACAGATATTGTGCATTATCGTATACCTTTTGGAATAATTGGAAACGCTCTTGGTAGTTGGCTTGTGAAAAGACAATTAAATAAGATATTCGACTATAGAACACAAAAAATGTCTGATATTTTTAAATAATTAGTGAATTTTCAAAATATTGGCTTGATTTATGCATATAGATTTATTATTGTAAAATTAAAAGTATCAGGATGCATAAATGAGACAATTTTTGCATTTATTCTTCAAAGAAAGAAACCAATTGATATTATTACTATTGATCATTTCAATTGTAGATTATTCACCAATTAATGCACAATTTTCAGCCAGCCCTGCAAACTGGAGGTATATAAACGGTAGTATAGAAGGAACAAGAAATGTTGAAACTCGCTCGGGACGCCAGTATTTCGATTCGTTACAAATAAAATGGATAACTCCATATATTGCAGGAGATGTGCAGCCGTTAATCGGGAATATAGTTGCAAATGACAAGATATTTGCAAATATGCCATTTTCTCCGAATGAGATGGCAGCAGTAGTCGGTGATAGGATTGTAATTATCGACGGAAGCGGTAAGGTGCTTGTAAATGAGAAACTTCCAGAAGAATTATATGGAGTAATTAATATTTCTTCTCTATTAGATACAAGCTTCGTCGGAACTGATTTCCCATTTTCATCGCCAACAGTCGTACTTGGACTTGAAACCATAGAAGCTGAGCGTAAAGATAGTCTTGCGGTTGCTTTCATTGTTGGATACGATCACCAGGAAAAGCGAATAAAGATATTGAGAAGATTTTCTATGAATTTAAAGAACAGTGCGAACTATCCAAACGTTTCAGCTTCACTGAAACCGATTTTTTCTAAAAAAAGTGGCGATGAATTTACTTTATACGCTACTTTTAATATGGCAAATCCTAAAATTGGCAATCAATTTTTCTTTGAACCTCCATTTTTGCGCGGGTTTACTCAGTTTTCGACTTCTAACATTATTTCAAATTTCCCAATGCCAGATATTGGAGACGATATAACTAATCGAATAACTGTTGGTCCAGAAGTTAATATCGGGCAACCCTCCATAACAAACAAAATTCTTGGAAGGTCTCTAATGTTATTACCGAATTATCCCACTCCGAACCTGACTACCAGACCTATCCCAAATAATAGCGTTCTTTCGGGAAGCACTTATGCCAACAAACCATATTTAATAAGCATTGATTTATCGGGTTCGTTTTTAGTTGAAAATTTCCCAATGATAGATTTAAGCACAATTACAAAAGGAAATCGCCCAAGAATTAGACCGATGTTTGTCAATATCACTGACAACGCAATGCCCTCTGATAGTATGTTTATACTTGTATTGGAAGAATATAATGGACTTCAAGGATCGAGCGGAACATCAAGAATACATTTGTTTGATTTGAATGGCAATGCTTTGACATCGCCAAACAAAATCACAGAACCTCCTTATCTTCCACCAAGCTTTACAGGCGAACAAAATCATTACTGGTCTGTTGCTGTTGGGAATATTGATGGAAATCCAAGTAATGAATGGCTTCCATATTTCCCAAATAATCGAGGAAATGAAATTGTTGTTACTCAGTCTTCAAAAGAATTTGCTTTTGCAGGGAGCAAATTATTTGTGTTAAGATACAATAGCGGTCCGGAGATTGATAAACCATCGCCTCCGGGAGAATATCTATTTCCTTTTGATACTATTGCAAGCCAGCGAATAAATGGATGGGTTGCAGCTGTAAATGATTTTGATGGTGATATCAATAATGGTAAAGATGAAATTTTCCTTGTAAATGGCTCGGAACTTATTGTATTAAGAATGAGAGATTATAAATCACCTGAATTTCGTCTTGGGATGCCTTTTGATACAGTATATACAAAGAATTTTCCAGATCAAACAATTTCTAATATAGCTGTTTCTGATATTGATGGAGACGGACGTAACGATATTATTGTAACAACTTTCGATTCTACTTATGTGATTGGCACGCCCATTCCACAAACCATTTCTGTATTAGCCCCCAGATTTTCGAATGCTATGCAAAAAGAATTCTGTCCTGATGATACAGTTAAGATTTCTTGGGAAAACTATTCAAGCACAGCAAAAGCGATGTTGCTATTCGCACAAGTCAGGAATAACTCAATTGTTTCAATTGATACATTAATCAGAAACATTGACAATTCGGCTTCGATAGTTAATTATAATTTTGTAGTTAATGAGAAAGTGATTGGTCGAAGCGGATTTCTAATTGTTGCCTCAGAGACTAATCCAATGGTTAATTTTGATACCACAACTATCTTGACATTTAATCGCCCAATAATAGACATTGATAACTTCAATCAATTAGTGCTTGTTAGCGGCTCGTCGATGAATATTTCCGGAAGTGCTAATTGTGTGGATAGCGTCTTATTCTATGTTTCCAATGATGGAAAGAATTGGTATAATATTGGCAATGCTAATGTTGTAAGCAATAGGTTTACAACTCAATTATCAACTCCGTGCTTAGAAACATTCAGTTGTTCAGAAAAAGTAACAGACTTATCGTATTTAATGAAGCTAAAGATACATAAAGGAAACTATGTAGATACAACAAACATATTTAATTTGCCTGTTAAACCAGCGAAATTCCCAATAACCTGGGATACATCTGAAACAAGCGACCCAACAATTTATTTCAAATGGAGTGTCCTCGATTTTCCGTCTGTAATCGATAGTTTGCATTTTCTAATTTCCACAGATGGAGGAAAGTATTCAGAAATGGATAGAATTGCAGCAAGTCAGGGAAAATATAGATGGAATGTTCCATTGAATACACCTGACACTCTATATATTCGTTTTTGTGCTGCTCAAAATTGCATAATAATTGACACTTTGATTTCCAAATTTCAACCTAAATATATTATTTCTGTTGCACCAAATCCAATGCGACTTGGAGAAACAATGGAATTGGTATATAAAGTATCGAAAGAAACTTACGTCAAAATCAGGATATTTGACCAAAGTAACAGATTAGTCCGCGAAATACAAAAAGATGCACATAGACTGCCGAACACTGCATATTGTGACTTTTGGGACGGACGATTAGCAGATGGAACTCCGGTTGCAAATGGTTTATACTACATACGCTTAGAATTAGATGACGGTTCTTTCGAAATATATCCAATTTATGTAAGAAAATAATTATTTTTTTCGAGCTAAGCCAACAGAATAGAAATCGAGAACTTCGTCGAACTTATATTGTGATAAAGGATTTGGAGGAAATTCTTCAGCATTTCCTTTGCAACGAAGATATTCGAGCATTCCTTGCTGCTGCCAGAGATATTTTTGCTCAATGTGTGGGAAAAATCTACTTAGATTTCCATAAATATTCAAAGTAGGAGTTGACCAAAACCAAGTGAGCAAACTAATTCGAGCAGTGTCCGCGGCAAGGCATATTGCAAGCGGCAATACAACGTTCAAGACGAGTTCTCTTCTAAGAGCAGCACCTTCATTAGAAATTTTAAATCTCATTAAATCAACTAAACTTGAAAAAATATCAAATACTTCATTATTCTTTATTTTACTCAAAAAAGGAATAACAAGTGAATTCTCCAGATTGTCGAGAATATCATTAAAAACAGTATTGTTATAAACAGGTCTACGTCTTCTTTTCCTATAATTATCCAAGAAATTGTATGTTGATATTCTGAGAGCCTCTTTTATATCGTTGTTGTTCAATAGCGGCATAATTTCTGCAGATTTTCTCAATATTCTCACTAATGCGTAATGTTGCAAATCAAGTATTTGATTTAATATTTCTTCTCTATCAACGCTTTCTTCGATAATGATATTTTCAATCTCTGTTTCAGGAATTACAAGTGTCTCGAAATTTTCATTTAATATTGTGTCGTTATTGCAAACAATATGCAAAAACACATTTTGATAAAGTTGATTTATTGAATGATTATGAGAAAGCCAATCAGATGAATTTTTGTGGAACTCAACTTCACCAGTAACAATTTTACTGTCGAGGAGAGCACCAAAATTATTAAAATCAGGTCCTTCGTATGGATTAATTCTCCCCGGGGAAAGCACCTGAAGTTGCTTACCGCTCTCAGTAACCCAAATCCTCGAGGGTTCTGAAAGCAACCTTTGCAATCGTTTCTGCAATTGCAACTCGTTCATTCTATTCTTCGATTTTTTTCAACAAATAATTTCTAAAAGAATAAAATCCGAGACTATCAACGATGGTAAAACCTTCGCTGTATATAGTTGGATTTGGTCTTTTACGTTCAGCAACGAACAATAAATTCCATCGTTTTAATAAAATGTTGTTGAAAATGATGTTATCACTCTTTGTAAAAGAAAAAGTATTTTTCCAGAATAATGTTTCTGAACCAATATTTTTATTAAACTCAATTTGTTTTGAATAATTATCAGTAAGATTTTTCGAAATTTCAAACATAAACACAAAAAAATCTGTAGGATAGCTGGGAGAAACAAATGGATGCTTCTTTGTTCCAAAAATATACGAACTATCAGTAACTGCAAGTCCGAAATCAGTATAACGAGGAAAACCATTATCAAGTTCTTTCCATTCAAGTGTATATGTTGGAAGTTTAGATTTTGGAAGAGTATCCCAAAACTCTATTACCCAATCACAACTATCAAAATTTGAAACGAAAAAAGATGCTTCAACACCATTTTTTTCGTATGTCCAGATTTTACCGTTTTTCACATTGAATAAATAATTATCTTTCGGAATGATAGGTTCGTTTGGATCGTTACTATCTGTACAAGAAACAAGTAACAACACAAGAAATATTGTAAAGATTGATTTGTTCATAGAAGTATTCCGTTTTGAAGCTATAAAATAAATAATATTATTAAAAAAGCAAAAAAAAACTTAATTTGAAATCTGTGTTTCAATATTATTGAGTAATTTTGGACTATTAATGGTATTAGATGAAAATTAATACTAATTTTGAATTTTCAACATCGAAAAAAATTGTTTTACGCCGAATTATACTTATTGTAGCTATTCTATTTTTGCTATGCCTGACCAATATTTATTTGGGTGTTATTTCTCATCAAATATTTTTAATTATACTTGGATTAAGTCTATTAATAAATATTGCATATTGCTTGACGATTTATTTCGCAGAAGCCAATAAAAATCAATACCCCGATTATTTATTTCAATATGGATATACGAAATTTGAAAGCATATTCATTGTTATTCATTTCTTCTTATCGTTGATTATTGCTATAATCACGTTTCATTTAACTATAATTTTAAATATCTCCACAATTATCATTAGAATAGATAATCAACTATTGCTTCTTGGTTATATTTTTTTCTGCTCATTAATTCTTATTTTACTAAAAAAAATATTTGATAGAAATTTAAGCGGCACAAACGATAGAGAATTAGTATATAATTTCATTGTCTGGAAAAACATTTTAATAATGTTTTTTGTATGTTTTGTTTTTATATCGATTGCAATACTATTTTACCAAGCAGAAAAAGCTAAATTTCTGCTCCATTTAGATAAGATTTTGGCTGGGTTGTTATCGTTGTATCTATTTATCATACCAATTTCCAATATTAAGAATGCCATTGACATTCTTATCGACAAGCCTGCAAGCGACGAAATACAATTTAATATTTTATCTGTTGTGGTTGAAAATATCAAAAACTATTGTGAATTTCGGAGATTGCAAGTTCGCTCTGCGGGTAAAAAACTACTTGTAGAAATTGAAGTTGTCTTGCCATATGATTTTACGATTGAACAAAAATATAAGTTGGAAAAACGCTTTGATAAACAAATCAAAGATATCTATTTAAATTCGATAACACGATTGTATGTAGTTCCTTGTAACAGGGATTGTTCTGAAAACGACCAATTAGATTGCCCAATCAGAAAACCTCAAAAATAAAATGAATGTTTGCCAAATTGCTCAGCAAACATCCATTGAAATATACAATAATTATCGACTAATTAAAATTGACACGAATTCCAGCGTAGAACATACGACCAACGACTGGTCCCCAAATCATCGAGCTATCGAAATGATTTGAGAACGGATTTCGAGCATCTAATATTGGATTTTTCTGAATAAAGTTTGTAAGATTTTCACCGCCGAAATATACATCAAGAAGCTTAAATCTCTTAGTTATTTGAGCATTAACAATTGTAAAATCCGGGAAATTTTTCGCAAGCCGAAGGTTTTCGGGGTTTTGTTCTGTGTTTGGCAATCTTCCACCACCGTTATACTCAACAGTTAAATCAAAATTCCAACCATTGTCGGGAGTATCATACATAAGATTGAAATATCCTTTGTGTGGGCTTTGAAGTGGCTTCTTTTCTAATTTTCCATTATAAGTAGTTTTTACGTCGTTTAATCTATATGCAGTAGTCAAAACTAATTTTTGAATTGGCTCAAATTGCAGGTCAATTTGGAAACTATTCGAATATGATTTACCATCAAGATTATAAAAATGTATTGCATCAGGTGAGCGATCTAAATCAGTAATCACTTGATTGATAAAATCAGTTCGATAATATTCTGCATTTACTGTAAAGTTTGTTCCTAAAATATTTAATACAGTGGATATATTTATACCGTAGTTCCAAGCTTCTTCTGGATTTAGTTTTTCATCGATAATGAATTTCCGAGAACTTGCAAGAAAACCAACATTTTCAGCGTATATATGTGCAAGTCGGTATCCCTTACCTACTGAAGCTCTAATCGTTGTAAGTTCGTCCAAAGCATAGCGTAAGTGAAATCTTGGAGTAAGAAATGTTTTATAACCGTTTGGGAAATCAGCCCGGAAACCAAGTAATATTGTTAAATCGTGTATACTCCCGAAATTCCATTCTAAAAGAGCACCCGGTATTGATTCATATTTGCTGATTGGCAAATTATCTAAATATTCTATGTAATTATCGTATTGATAGCTTGTTCCTAAGGTAAGTCCATTTTCTTCGAGAGGCTCAAATTGATAAAGAATATTTGTGTAAAAAGAGTTTTGTTCACCATTATATATTCTTTTTCCATAGTTTGATTCGTGTTTATGATGTGTAAAAGAAACGATAGTACCAAGACTGGAAAAAGGTTCGTCATTAAAGATAAAACCATTTTTTGTAAATGCCTCATATCTATGAGTTTTTACCTTAATTCCATAATAATTTGCATTGTTATCATTAAAATAGCCTTTCTGACCACCTTCACGATTTTCAATTAAAGCACGTACACCTGTAACAGATTCAAATCCTCCACTTTCATATTTCCAGCGATTTTGAAAATTCAGCATAGATACTTTCGGTTTATCAATAAAGGAATCATTGTTCTCATCAATTGTATTCTGGTAAAAATTAATATGTGCAAGCAACATTGTTGAAAGATTGTCATCTAAACGGAAGGTGTGATATGAATTTAGCTCACTTCGCCCCATCACATCTCCATAAACATTGATATGAGTTGGTTCATAATTTTCAGGTTTCTTGTATTCAATATTGATTTGTCCAGTCATAGATTCAAAGCCAGTTGTAACAGAGGCTGAACCTTTAGAAACCTGAATAGATTCCATCCAAGGTCCAGGAACATACAACAAACCATAGATAGAACCTAATCCTCTAAGTGAAGGTATTTTTTCTATTAATAACTGCGAATAGTTGCCAGCGAGACCAAGCAATTGTATTCTTTTAGCACCGGAGATCGCATCACTATATTCTACATCGACAGAAGGGCTTACCTCAAAGCTCTCGGCTAAATTACAGCAAGCTGCCTTATGCAAACCTTTTGTAGTAATTGTCTCAGTTTTGACAGCATTTGATTGCGATATTTCAACAGCCGATTTTTCACCAACTACATTCACAGTCTCAGTTTTTAAACTTGGAGTAAGTACAATTTCTATTTCACCCTCATAATCGTGAACGTGAAGAGTATCGCGCTCGTAACCGACGTAGCTTACAACAATAAAATGTGCCTTTGGAGGCAATTCCATTTTAAAATAACCATTTTTATCAGTAAATGCTCCCTGATTACTTCCGACAATACCAATTGTTGCCTTCGGAAGAGGCTTTTTCTGATTATTTTCATCAAGACCAAAAACTCTTCCCGAAATTGTTTCTGCAAACAAATTTGAATAAAAAATTAGAAACAAAGTTAAGATATTTAATATCGATTTCATTTTTAGTTCTCCTTAAAAGAAAGAAATAAATACAAAAAAATCAGAATAGATTTAATTAGAAAATTCCAGAAATAAATAAGGAGAACTAAACTAAATTGGAAGAGAAGTAAATAGAGGAAAATATTATTTTTTGTTTTAGATATTTATAAAAGTCGAAGCCTTCAGAGAAATTTAAGTCGGTAAAGATTACATCAAAGTAAAATGGTAAGTCGTAATCAATTTTATGGATAAAATTAAAAATATTTGCAGAAGAATTAGAGCTTTGCAACGATTTTTCAGTAAGCACAAGATATTTTTCAGCATTCTGACAGCATTCTAAATCTCTGAAAGCAATATTATTATTATTATTTTCACTAGAATTATCGCAACAAATATGTGAATGAATGTGGGATGAATTAGTATGACTGTGCTCACAACAAACGTGGTCTTTACAGGTAGCTGCATCGGCAGATAAAGCAACAACGACGGAGTTTGTTGAATGGCAATAATGCAAATAAACGTTTACTCCGATATTTGAAGTAAAGACGCTAATTATTTGCAATATTGCTATTACTTTATACATATCAACAAATCATTTTTAGCAAAATTATTAAATAAAATAGTAATAAACAAAACGAATCAGCTTGCCGTTTCGTTTATTGGGTTATTCGATATAGAAATATTAGTAGAAGATGCAGTTTTATCAACAACTGGAGTAGTATTCGCATTCGTTGAGGGTTTAACAGAAGTAATTTTTTCCTGAACGGTAAGCGGAAATGCACTCGCAAGTTTGTTTTGAATAACAGTAGGAGTTTCACCAGTTTGGACTGACCGCACACCATCAATAATAACGGACAGCAGGAACATTTCTTTATTATGCAAATTAAGTAGCTTATCTGCAATAGGCAACCAAACAATATTTGCCATCAAAATTCCCCACATAGTAGCAATAAAAGCGGTCGCAATATGTTGAATTAATATATTTGGGTCGGATCCAGCAGAAGCTAAAGTATGGATAAGCCCCATAACTGTTCCAATAATACCCATTGTTGGAGAATAACCACCAAGTTTGTTGAAAAGCGTTATATAAGTATTATGCCGCTCGGAGATAGAGTTTACTTCTGCTTCATAAATTTGCATTAATGTGTCCTGGTC
>JAOAGZ010000051.1 GCA_026415495.1 Eximiradius proteiniborus
GTAGAAGTATTAACCCGACAAGGTGATGGTTATTATCTCAACAAAAATTATTCTAAAGCAGCAGAATCATACCAGAAAGCTTTTAGAATAGCCCCAAATTCAGAAGATGGACAATATTCTGCATATCAACTTGCACATGCTTATTACAGAATGCAAAAATTTGAACAAGCTATTACCTCTTTATTAGAATTTGCTAACCGGTACTCCAACTCTCCATATTCACCTAATGCCTTATATTTAATTGGGTGGATACGTTTTCAACAAAAGAGATACGCAGAAGCTATAGATAATTTTAATTTTATGATAAAAGCATATCCTCAGAGCAATTTAGTTCCAAGAGCCTATTATGCTATTGCAGATTGTTATTATAATTTAGGTAATTATGAAGAAGCAATAAAAGGTTATCAATATATTATTCAAACATTTCCAAGTAATGAACTTGCCGCTGAGGCAATGAGAAGCGTTCAGTTTGCACTTATGGCTATGGGAAGAGAAGATGAAGCTATAAAAATTGCAGATAAGTATATAGAATCTAATCCTGAATCACCTTATATTCAAGAATTTAAATATAAACGAGCTGAAATGTTCTACACTGGGCGTAGATTTAATGATGCTGTTTCTGAATTCGAAAATTTCATTAATAAATATCCTGATAGTGAAAAAAATGCAGAAGCAATGTTTTTAATGGGCAAAAGCTTTATTAGTATGAATGAATTTAAGAAAGCTTCTGAAACATTTGATAAACTTGCAAAACAATATCCCAATAGCGATTATGCTCCGCTTGGATTATTAGAGTATGGTTTATTGCAAAAGCAAATCAACAACCCTCTTAAAGCAGACACAATTTTTTCTTCTCTTGAAACAAATTACCACACACACGAAACAGCTGCCCAAGCAGGATTTGAACGTGCTTTAATTAGACTGCTTCTGTTAGATACTTTGGGAGCAGTAAATAAACTGAAATCAGTTGCTGATAATTATCCACACACCGAATATGGAGATTTTAGTCGTTATCGTGTTGCTATGTATTATCGAACAAAACTAATGTTCGATTCTGCATTAGTCCATTTCAGAATATTATCAAAGGAAGAAGGAAATCCTTCGTTGGCTTCTGAAGCGCAGTACAGATTGGGTGAAATTTATATGCGAATGAATGATTGTGAAAAAGCAGTAGAAGAATTTAAAATAGTAAAAGAAAACTTTACAGGATATGAAGACTGGTTTTCTCTATCTTTGTTAAGTCTTGGTGAATGCTACGAAAAATTAAATCGCTTAGAGTATGCAAGAGAAATGTATCAGATACTTGAAAATCTTAGACCCGAAGATGACTTTGGTAAAACCGCAAAATCAAGATTACGAAGAATTAAACAATAATTAACAATCAATTTTATCAATTATGAGAATGAAAAAGCATATTATTATATTATGTATATTGATTAGCCTGAATTATCACTCATTCGCTCAGACTAATCCTCCACAGGAAACACCAAAACCTCTGGAATTGCCGAATTTTATTATTGAAGGCGTTGAACAAGTAAATGTCAAATCCGGTATCAAGCAATTGCCTACAAGAATTAATAAACTCACAAAAGAAGAACTTGATTCAATCAATTCATATGAAAAACACTCTTCACTTCTGCTGGCACCCGATACTTTACCAACAAAAAGTATATCAAAAATTTTTCCAAAAATAAATGTTAGAAGTAGCATTGGAATGTTTTTTACACCTGAAATCACATTAGGTGCTCGTCAAAAAGTTGAAGGTTACGATTTATATGGTTATCTAAATTATGAAAGTAGTTCAGGTGAATATAAACGTTCTGAATATAATAAATTTTCTGTTAATTTGTTTTCCGACTACATCGCTCCTGATAAATTTTGGATTTTCGGAGGAAGTAGAACACGTTCTTCTGTTTTCTTCAATTCAAAAAATTATAACCTTTATGCTAATCAATTTTCACTAAATAATGATGGCTACTTTGACAGAAATGCAAGTAGTTATGGAATAAACCTTGAAACAAATGGTGCTTATGAAGGTGTATTATTTAATACGGGTTTTAATATTAATTCTTTGCAATTGTCTGCAAATAGCAAATCTATTAGTTATCATCCAACACGAAACGCAGTTGATAATGAAATAAAAGGGTTTCTTAATATAAAAAATTATTGGAATGACTACTTAATCAATGGGAATATTCTTGTTGATTTTCATTCACTTAGAAAAAATTCTATTAATTTTATTGAAGTTGCTGGTGGTTTTTCGTATTTTTCCGATGAATTAAGTATAGCTGGAAATGTTGGTTTGCAGAGCGCTACAAATTCAAACGAAACATCTCGTGGTGGTTTGCTCTTAGAAGCCCAAATTGAATATCGAATAAACGAGCTATTTACTGTAAAAAGTTCTTTTATAAGCGGATTAGAAAATAATTCTTTTAGTGAAATGTTCTATAAAAACCCGTATTTAGATTTTTCTGCTAATTTAGATTATTCATACAATATTGCCTTGATTAATGGTTCAATTACCTATCACCCAACAGAAAATATATTTGCTTCTGCAAATATTAGTTGGAGAATCACTGATAGGCTTTGCTTTTTTGATGAGATAAATAATAACACTTTCAATTTAGCATACGATCAGGGAACAATTCTCGAAATTTCACCTGAATTATTATGGTATATTACCAAAAGTGATAAAATTGCATTCAATACTATTCTATCTTTAAGTAAATTAAATAATTCCGATGGTCCTATTCCCTATCATCCATTCTTTAAATCTAATATATCATATCGAAAAGTTTTCTTTGAAAAATTAGGTTTTGATATTTCTTTAAGCTACATTAGTGAAAACGACATATCAAATAAAAACGATAAAAAATTAGAGAGCTATTTAGATTTTTCATTTAGTACCGATTATATCATTAATAATAATTTTGTATTTTTTGCAAATTTTAATAACTTATTGGGTTCCAATATTTATTATTGGAATGGATATAAAGAAAGAGGGTTATTTGCCAAAATTGGAATAATCTGGCAATATTAATAATGAAACAAATTTTTTCTGAAATAATGCGACCCGAGGAAAACACCGGATTCACACCAGGTGAACCCGATGATGATACATTTCTTCTCGAAACTCAACAAAACTATCCAGGTACAATACCAACTTTTGCCGATGAAAATGAGAGCTCAGGTACTACATTATTAACACAAGAAGAAAACGTGCAAGTAATTGAAGAAATCCCCGAACCTCCCTCTGAAGGCTCTGTTTGGGACATATTCGAGCAAGAACAAGCCTCTTCTCAAATTGCACCCGAAAATATTGAAAATGCTGATATTGAAGCTACTGTTTCAACTACTCCACAAGAAAATCAAAACCAGATACAAGAAATAGAAGAAAAGGCAACTGAAAACGAGTATCTTTTTGCAGATGATATTGAAATTGCTAATGAAAAGTTAGAAGAATCTGAACAATTAGCAGATTCAATAGCACAAGTTGAAACGGAAACTGAAATTCCTGAAAATATTGCTTCTTTAGAACTTGACAGTTCATTTATCGAAGAATTAGAGAAAGAAATAGAAAAAAATAAAGCAAAAAAAGAATCAGTAGAGATATTAGAAGAAGAAACCCCTGATAATACATCTGATCAGTCTTTTGATAGTGAGGAAGAAAATCCATCTCTATTTGTTGTTTTATCTGATATTGATACAGAAAACACTTCTAATATTCCAGATGATGAAAAACCAGCAACTGGTGAATTAATTGAGGTATTTGAAGAAACAAACAAAGAACAATTTTCTGAAAAAATAAATAATACAGACAAAAAGAAGTCAAAAGTGAATAATTTAGAAGATTCCAAAGATTCAGTAAGTTCAGTAGATAAAGAAAAGCAGACCAAATTCGCTTCCTTAATAAAATATCCTGCTATTTTTTTATTATTTGCGATTTCGGGAATTGCTTTGTATTATATTTGGGACAATTTTGGATATGATAAAATAAATCCTATAAGTTCCAAATTGTTTGGTAATAAATCTGATAAAGAAATAGTTCAACACACTAAAGATACAAAATCAATAGATGCTACTCATTCTGCTGAAGAAAATCAAGTAAAAGAACAAGCAAAACCTGATACTCAAGAACCAATTAAAAATGATCAAACAGATAAAACAGAGATAAGCAAACAAATTACAACAGAAGAACCTAAGGTAATTCAAAAGCAAGAAATAAAGGAAAAATCGAAACCCGAGGTAGCTACAAACATCCGATCAGATGAGATTAAGCCAGAACCAAAGAAGAAAACTGTTGAAAATGAACCGAAAAAAAATGTAACTAATGTCAGTGATAATTCGTTAAAATCAAGTACAAAAAAAGTAGCGAAGGAAGAAATTTATACAATTCAAATTTATGCAACACCTTCGCTTGAAGATGCGGAGAATTGGCTAAAAGAAATAAAAATGAGATATAACATTGATGCATATATTTCTCCACAAATTATTCGCGATAGACAATGGTATCGCATTCGCTATGGTTATTTTAGCAGTATGGAGGAAGCAACCGCTACTGCAATGAAATTGGGTTTTTCACAATCTTGGATTGATAGGATTAAATAATATGGGGGGAAAAGATAATTATCTATACAATCCATCTTATAAAGATGAGAATTATTCATTTCAGTTTAAGATACCCTGGCATGCAAATACTGCAAAAGGTTTGGCTGTTGCCATCCCTACTACATTTATTTTGTTATTATTACTTAACCTTGTCAGAGATCCTCAACCGGAAGCTAGACAGTTAGTATCCAACACTGTTCCGCTTGAACTATTGAGTTTCGGATATGGAGACGGAACAGGAATGAGCAAGGGGAATTTATCAAGAGAAGGTATAGCACACAAAGGTAGTTTGCCACAAAGTGAATTGCATGACGCAGAAATTGCCACGAAAACTCAAATATCGAAAACATCAGCTTCTACTGATATTACTGAATCATCAAATATTGTTGCAAGGCGTGAAATTAGTTCGAGCGAAAAACAAACTCCTTCGGACATTGGAACGAGTGCACGTAATGTTGGTTCACCTGACGGAGAAGATTGGGGTACAGGACTTGGCACTCGTGGCAGTGGACCGGGAAAAGGCGAAGGTTTTGGTGATATAGAATGGGGCGGTGGAGGAAATAGAGTTGTATTAGTTAAGAAAATTCCTACTTTCCCACCAGGTGTAAATACATCAGCACAAATTAAAATTCGTTTTACAGTAAGACCTGATGGAACAGTTGGCTCAATAGTACCTCTTCAAAAAGCAGACCCAAGACTTGAACGGGCAGCAATTGAAGCATTGCGGCAATGGAGATTTAACCCAATTAAAGAAGATATTGAGATGGTAGGAGTAATTCCATTTACATTCAGACTAAGGTAATGGAATTATAGAGTGAATTGCAAACCACCTCTCGCCCATCTTCCAGGCTGAGTTACATTAGCAATATCCTGATACTTTTTATCAAAAATATTATCGATATCCATAAAGAAAGTGTATCGAGAGATTGTATATGATATTTTAATACTTGTTAGGAATATATCTTTATATTTCATTTCTTTATTATTTTCATAACTATAATAAGTACCATTACGTTTTTGATAATTAGAATTTATATTAAATGTGAATCCATATCCAATACTAAAAAGAGCATTTACAGTGAATTTATGTTTTAAATAGTCGAGAGCATAAAGTGATTGATAATTCTGTGAGCTTTTGGTTGAAGTAATGAAAGTGTATGAAAGACTAAGCATTTTAAACCAGTTTATGTTATTGTATAATGATTTAGGTAATAAATTAGCTGAAAATTGTAGCCCAATTGTATTAAGTTGAGTAAGATTTCTTGTTTCCCACAAGGTTGAGTCAGGATGTTTGATCCAGTCAATTAAATCATTCCCAAAATTTCTGAAAATCGAAAAGCTTGAACTCATAAAATCATTGTTGTATTTAATACCTGTTTCAAGAGAAGTAGAATACTCTGGCTTCAAATTGGGGTTACCTTTGTTAGTAGGTCCTTTATAATATAAATCTGTAAAGCTTGGAAGCCTTCCAGATTGATTAATACTACCAAAAAGACTTGAATATTCACTTAATTGATAACATAAATCAAGACCACCGAAGAAATCAGACTTAAATTGTGAATTCCAATTATACATACTACCGAACGAAATAGATATATTCCCATATTTAATAAACTGCTCAAAAAACACACTAATATTTTGTCTATTATCCGAATAATAAAAATATTTATCTTTTTCGCCTGATATTTTTTGGGGATTAGATAATTTTTTCCCCAGAACATTACTTAATATGCTTTCATTTCTGAATTCTAAACCAAATGATGAAATTCCAAAGTCTGATGCAAGACTAACTTTCATTTGACTACCATATGAAGAATTTTTATGGTAATTATGACCGCTATACCATTCAGGAGCGTTTTTCATAGAACGGAAAAGCTCAAACCTATCAAATAGAGATTTGTAATGAGACTGGACGAAAAAAATAACATTATCGATTTTTTTAGTAAATGAAATATTTACAAATGAAGAAGTAATAGATTCAAATTGGTTAGGATATTTAGCAGTATAAAAGCTATTTGCGCCAAAATTTCTTTTACCCGCACCGTATTGTAATGCAAAATCACCAACTTTGGAACGATATGTATTAGAACCAAAAAAATTCAAGATATCTGTATCAGTATTTTGAATGTATCCATCGGATTTTTGACGATAAATAGAATAAAAAGAATTTATTTCATCAAATAAATTGAAATTTGTAGATATGTTAAAATCATAATACCCATATTGCCCACCCGAAGTAGCAAAATTGATTTGTTGATTGTCCGAAGCATTTTTTGTAATAATATTAACAGCACCTGAAAAAGCATTAGTTCCAAGCACTCTGCTTCCGGAACCTTCTAAAACTTCTATTTTTTCAATATCATAAATTGAAATTGGCAAATTACCATTATGATGTCCTGTTTGAGCAGAATTAAACGGAATCCCATTAATCAATATCAGAGTTTGTTCAAAAGAACCGCCACGAACAGAAAAATCGGCCTGAGCTTGTGGACCTCCTCTTCTTCTAACATCAACATTAGAAATATACTTAAGTAAATCTTCTATGTTCTTTGCATTCGAAGCTTGAATTTGTTCAAAATCTATTACGGTTACAATTCGAGCAGTTTCAGAATAAAGAACTGGCTGACTATTTGCTGTAACTACTACTGGATTAGTGATAGTTTCCTTTATTAATTCTGCTCTTGAGAAAAATACATTAAATACGATTAAAAATAAAACGGTTTTTTTCATAATGAATAATCAACATAATATTATACATAGTATTCAAAATTAATAAAAATCATCTTGTAAAATGGTATGTGAACAGTTCAATTTTAGAGAAAATCAATTCAAATGAGAAACATTAAAATATATTCATTTTAAATTTATATCTCATTAGTGAAATAAATTTTACGTGGAATATGCATTGCTATATTCTAATTCATATTAAATATAAAGAAATTTTAGTTCGACTAAAAAATAAACATAGATAAATCTAATATTTTCAAGTAAATAATTAGATTTTTTTTATTTTTCTTTTGCATTTTGTTAGCAATATTAATATTTTAATGAAAGAGTGTTTAGTATTTAATCTTAATTTACAAATGAAATATTATTAATAATTTTATTAAATGTTATGGACAAAATTAACAGAAGAAATTTTTTGAAAAAGGCGGCTGCAATTGCTTCAGTTACTGCTATCAGCACTCAGGGCACTAATGCAACTCCTACAAACATTCTTTCAGATGAAAGGATGGGTGTGCTTGTTGATACAACAGTATGTATCGGATGCCGTCATTGTGAGTGGGCTTGCAAAGAAGCCCATAATATTCCAGCTGGTCAGTTAGATGAATATCATGACCGTAGTGTTTTTAAAAACTTTAGACGTCCTAATGAAAAAGCTCTAACTGTTGTTAATGAATTTGAAAATCCCAAAAACAAGCTGTCTCCAATTTACGTAAAAGCACAATGTAATCATTGCGACCATCCAGCTTGTGTTTCAGCCTGTATTGTCGGAGCATTTAGTAAATTCGAAAACGGAAGTGTCGTTTGGGATGGAGACAAATGTATTGGCTGTCGCTATTGTATGGTGGCTTGCCCATTTCAAGTTCCAACTTTTGAATATGAAAAAGCAATCGAGCCACGAATAATGAAATGTGATTTCTGTATTGAAAGAACTAAAAAAGGTATGATTCCGGCTTGCGTTGAGATATGCCCCATGGAAGTTTTGACATATGGTCCACGTAACGAAATTATCCAACTTGCTAAAGAGAGAATCTCTCTATATCCAAATAGATATGAAAACTATATCTATGGAGAGAAAGAAGTTGGTGGAACATCGTGGGTTTATATTGGTAATAGAAAGATGTGGGAACTTGGAATGCCTAAACTTAAACTCTCACCTGCCCCTGGTGTTTCAGAAAGCATACAGCACGGCATTTTTGCATACTTTGTTCCACCAATAGCACTTTATTCACTGCTTGGTGGAATTATGTGGCTTACAAAAAAACGTTCAGATTTAGAAGAAGAATAGGAGGATTATATGGAAGGATTGATACCAAAACCTTTAAAAATAAAATATTTCACTCCGGGAGTGATTGTTTTGTGTTTGCTTGCATTAAACGGTTTAATATTTCTTGCAATGAGGTTTATTTTTGGAATAGGTTCAGTTACAAATCTTAATCAGCAATATCCTTGGGGTATTTGGATTGCTATTGACGTTGCAACCGGAGTTGCATTAGCAGCAGGTGGTTTTACTACTGCTGCTTTGAGCCATGTCATGAACCGTGAATATTATCATGTTGTTGTTCGACCTGCTCTTCTTACCGCAATGCTTGGATATACTTTTGTTGCTTTGGGTGTATTTATTGACATTGGACGTTGGTATTACATTTGGCATCCATTAATTATGTGGAATCCCAATTCTGCACTATTTGAAGTTGGCATCTGTGTAATGATATATTTAACTGTGCTTTATATTGAGTTCCTTCCTATTGTTACGGAACGTTTCATAGGTAAAGTTAATCTGCCAGGTCTTTTTTCCATTTTTAATAAATTATTAGACAAAATATTAAGGTTTCTCGATAGAACATTATCAAAAGTAATGTTTATTTTCTTTATAGCAGGGGTTGTGCTATCTACTTTACACCAGTCTTCATTAGGAACACTAATGATTATTGCAGGAAGTAAAATGCATCCTTTATGGCAGACACCAATATTGCCATTATTGTTTCTATTGTCTGCAATATCTGTTGGATTTCCAATGGTAATTTTTGAGTCTCTAATTGCCTCAAGGTCATTTAAATTAGAACCTGAAATGCCTGTGTTAAGAAGACTCGGTTCTTTAGTCCCACTATTGCTGTTTATTTACCTATCTTTCAAAATTGGAGATATGGTTATAAGAGGAACATACGTATATTTAGCAGAGATTAATATCCACAGTATTATGTTTATGATTGAAATTATTCTGGGAGTGGTTATTCCACTAAGGATGTTTATGTCCAAAGCAGTATTAAACTCACCTTTGTGGTTATTTATTGCATCAACGTTAGTTGTTTTCGGAGTATTTGTTAATAGATTGAATAATTTCGTTGTTGCCTATCATCCACCCTATTCCCAATCTCCATATTTCCCGTCTTTTGGTGAAATTTCAGTTACTGTTGGATTAATTGCACTCTTAGTACTACTATATAGAGCATTTGTAATGATATTTCCAATTATTAGTGTGCCTGAAACTGATCATAGACCAGAAACACTTTCTAATCCAATTCATTGAGGAGAGATAAGATGAAAAATAAGATTCTAATATTTGTTGTTGTTTTTATTGCTATTAGTAGTTTTATTATTGGACAAAATCAAACTCCGAAAGCTAAACCAGAAAATAAATCAAAAGATATAGTTATTAAGCCAAATGATGGACATCAACGACTACCAATTGAATGTAAAAAATGTCATAGTTGCGATTTTCCAACAAAGAAAAATCCATGCTTGATTGCTTGTCCAAGAAATGAATTAATAACTATTGATCACAAACCTGAGGAAGGTCCACAATATGTTATTCTAAATAATAATGGCAAACGATATGGAAAAGTTGTTTTCTCTCATCTTATTCATGCTCAGATGGCAGATATTTCTATTGGATGCGATGGATGTCATCATTACAATATTGCCGGACCAATCGAAAAATGTGAAAATTGCCACCAACAAGAAAGGAAACGTAAAGATATTTCTCGCCCTGATTTAACTGCTTCGTTTCATCGTCAGTGCTATAGCTGTCATAGAGATTGGAGCCATTCAAATGATTGTTCCTATTGCCATTTGCCAATTTCAAAAGAAACAAAAGAAAATGTTGAGAAAAAAGTTAGTAAATTAATTGGGAAAAATCATCCTGAATATGCTTCTCAGCCTAAAATTATTTACGAAACTAATAGTGCAAATGGACGTTTAGTTACATTTAACCACGATGAACACGTAAAGCTTTTTGGACTTACTTGTAAAACTTGTCATATGAACGACAGATGCACAAAATGCCACGATGTTGATAGAACTTACGACAAACCAAGAAAGCACAATTTAAAAGGACAGCCATTTGAAGTTGTTCATCAAAATTGTATCTCTTGCCATAAAGATAATTCTTGTAACAAATGTCATATGAATGAGATTAAGGATAAATTTGATCACAAACAAACTGGTTTCGACTTAGGTAAACATCATAGTAAATTAGCTTGCGAGAAGTGTCATACTAAAATGAACCCTCCGAATAAGCTTAATCCAAATTGCACCTCCTGCCATTCAGACTTTGTATCTGGGAAATTCAACCATAGGCGCACAGGTCTGATTTTAGATGAAATTCATAAAGAATTAGACTGCGAAAGTTGTCATCCATCAAGAAATTTTGCTCAGAAAACTGTATGTAACGATTGCCATGATAATTATTCTTATCCAAAGCAAAAACCAGGTAGATTAGTTACTAAATAAGAGGAAATAGTTATGATATATACAATTTCAGTAATAATTTTAGTAATAATGATAGAAGTTCTTATAAGAACTGTTGTTAAGAAAGCCTCTGAAAAAAAGCTGAAAGAACATCGCCAGAAAGCATTGAAAGAGAGTTTGTCAAAAGATTATTCAAAAATTTCGAGTTCTCTCAAAAGGGTGGAACTACAAAATCCATTAGCACGAATATTAATTGTTGAAAAAGACGAAGAATTATTGGACAAACTACGTAGCTTGCTAGTATTAGATGGTTATTCAGTAGATTCAGTTACAAGCGGAATGGAGGCATATCAGCTTTGCTTGTTAAATCATTATGATTTTGTTTTTACTGGGGAAAAAACAAAAGATATTTCTGGCGAAGAACTCACAAACAGAATGAAACAGAAGCGACCCGATATTGATGTTATTATAATAACGGAAAGCGTTAGTTCTACAACACCTTATGATTTAATTAAGGAAGGTGCTATTGACTTTATTCAAAAACCTTATGTCGATAATCGTTTAAATGACTTTGTAAGAAAGCATCTTTCGAAAAGACGTGAAAAAATTAAGTCAGAGCTTGAAAAGTCAATAAAGACGGCTACATTGACTGAAAATATCCCAGCAGGTTATTTTCTATTGAAAAATCATATTTGGGGATATATTGAAGAAAATGGATTTATTCGTTTTGGGTTAGATACTTTTGCAATGAAGTTATTGGGGATAATTGATACAATTGACTTCGCAAATTTAAATATTATTTTGTCAAAGGAAAACCCTTTATTTGTTGTAAAGAAAAATACGCTTGATATTTATTTTAAGTTGAATTTAGACGGTTTAAAGGTTGTTGGAGCAAATGTTAAAATCAGAGAGAACTTTGAAGATTTGTACCAAAAACCATATAAAAATTGGATATGTAAAATTGAAACGCAAAATATTAAGGAAATAGTTTCATTAGCTATGTTTGGAAAAGAAGCTGATGATTATATTAATACTGAAAACGAAAAGCTCGAAGCAGAATTATCTGCATATTCGATTAACTATGATAAATCAATTATTGAACAATTTGATAATGAAACAATCCAGAAATTAGTTCATTCTTTTTTTGAAAAGTAGTTATTATTAATGAGATTTCCCGTCTGAGCAATCAGATGGGAAATCTATCATCTGACTTGAAAATTGCTTTTATATTTTTTACTCAATATTTTTTTTACTTTTTCTGCTTCTTCGGCTGTTGCATACCCCCAGAGTTTAACTTTGTAGTAAGGCTTATTATTTTTTAAGGATCTTTCATAATAAGATTTATATCCTCTTTCTTTCCAAAAATCCACTTTATTTTGGGCAATTTCCTCTGATGGGTAAATATTTTCAATAATTTCATATGGTAAATCATCAGGTGTAATCCATCTAATTTCAACTCTTCTATTATATAATTTTTGCCAGTCTTTAGATGGTAAATAATATATTGGCTTGCTACTCCCTTCAGAAACAACGCGAATTTGAGATGCACTAACACCTAACGCTATTAATTTATCTGCAACAATTTGTGCTCTGTATTGAGCAAGATTTTTTGTATCGGATTCTTTACCTTCAAATTCTGCATATCCAATTATTTCTAAAGTATAATTTGGATTATTAATTGCAATTTCTGCTAATATGTCTAAATTATTAGTGTAACTCTCTAAAAGTTCAGCACTTCTATAATCAAACAATGCTAAAATCTGGTTATCGGAATATTGATCCTCCGGCTCTGCATAAACAGAAAAAGCATCCTGAACATTATTATTATCTTCTGTTTTCACAAAAAATTTAGCATTTGAATTAATATCATAAGAAAAGTTGGCACTGTAATGATAAGACTGTGAAAATAATATTTCTTTAATGGCAGAAATCACTTCGTCCCGATTACCTTTTTCGGTAAAATACAATCTGCCACCAGTAAATTGAGATAGATATAAAAATGAATGAGTACTTGCCTCATCACCAGGAATAATATTATAAATTTTACATTGTTTTTCTCTTGCTAATGATGCAACATCCTTTGCATCAACTACTAAGGAAGAATTATCTCCTGAAAACAACAAATTAATAATAAGCACATTTTCATTTTCAGAATTAAAAATATTTGCCAGATAATGATATAATGTAAAGTATAAGTTATTTAATCCTTTTTCATTTGGTATCAAGTTATCATCGTAATTATCACTTGGAAACTTTAATTCTGTTAAATTTTTATGATTATAAATTACTACTGTAACTTCATAATCTTGTAATTGATTTAATAAATTAGAAATACCAGTAAAGTAATAATCTAAATTATCAGAAGGAAACGAATTATCTATAAAGAAATAGAGTTTATTAACATCATTTTGATTATTTTCTACTTGATAAATACTATCAACATCAACATTTTGATTTTCAGTTGATACAGAGAGTTTTCTTGTGTCATAATTGGAAATAAAGTTTCCAAATTCGTCAAGAATAATAAAATCGACATTAATTTTTTTATTCTCTACTTTGTAAGAAGTAACTTTAAGTTGTTTAGCTGAATTCAATCCATCCAAATCAATTCCCGACAAGTAATTTGAAGAATTGAACGATTTGGACGTTTCAGAATGATTATCAAATAAACCAGTTTTAATCCTATCTTTTATAATTATATCCCATACTTTTGATAAAGTATCGAAGTAATTAATAGCTGTAATATTAAGTTTTTTATTTTCTTTAGCAACAATACTATAACATTCATTTGGGGCAAAATGATTTTGCACACCTTCAACAACAACATAATCAGCTTTATCAAATTTCCAACAAATGTTGATAGTATCGCCTTTTCTGGCAATCGATTTTCCATCAAACTGTCTTTCGATAATTTTGTAAGAACAAGAATTAATTAATAACAAAGCAAACGATAATATGAATAATAAATTACTCTTTTTCATTGTGAATTCTCCATTTAGGTGGTTGATACAAGGGTTTTTCTACCCAAACCAATCCGTCTTCTTCAAAAATTTTATAAACATCAAGTTGCCTGATACCTTGTTTCTGATTGACATTCCTGCCTGTAAGTAGAGAATAAGTCCAGAAATGTAAAGGACAAGTAACTGTTAAATCATCATTAATAATACCTTCAAAAAGTCTATCTTGATGTCTATGTGGGCAAATATTATTTATACAGAAAAGACTTCCATTAATTCGGAAAATTGCAATCTGAAAATCTAAATCATCATAAAAGATAAATCTGTATCCTTTCTTTTCAACTATTTCATTACTTTTGGCAACATTAACAAACACCTTGCCATCAAGTATTTTCTGAGGATATGTGTTATCATTTTCAATCATAAAAAGAAAATATAGTATTATTACTAAGTATCGGAAAAAACTAAAAAAAATTTACTATATGAGCAAAATTACTCTATATAAAATAGAATATTTTTTATAAAAATAAAATAAAAAGAGGCTGAAAAAGAAAATTCAGCCTCAAATATCATTGAATTGATATGTAAATAATACTACTTATCTTCGTCAACAACAGTGAAATCAGCTTCTTCGACTCCATCGTCTTTTTTAGCTTCATTTGCAGCAGAACCATCAGAAGAAGCTTGAGTATTGTTTGGCGCAGCTCCACCTTGATACATAGCAGTAGAAGCACTGCTCCAAGCTGAATTAAGTTCATCCATCGCTTTCTTTATTTCATTAATGTCATTCGACTTAATAGCATTTGATAGTTTTTCTTTTGCATTTTCGATTTTCAACTTATGTTCAGAGGGAATTTTATCACCAATTTCTTTTAATTGCTTATCTGTAGAATAAACCAATGTATCAGCTTGATTTCTCAAATCAATTTCTTCCTTACGTTTCCTGTCGGCTTCCATATTCTTCTGAGCTTCAGCTTTCATTCTTTCAATTTCATCTTTTGAAATACCAGAAGAAGCTTCTATTCTGATATTTTGTTCTTTGCCTGTAGCTTTATCGCGTGCAGAAACTCCCAAAATACCGTTCGCATCAATATCGAAAGTAACTTCAATTTGAGGAATACCACGTGGTGCAGGTGGAATACCGTCGAGATGGAAACGTCCGAGCGAGCGGTTATCTGCAGCCATAGGTCTTTCACCTTGAAGAACATGTATTTCAACTGAAGTTTGATTATCTGTAGCAGTTGAAAAAATTTCAGATTTACGAGTTGGTATTGTTGTATTTGCAGGTATCATAACTGTCATCACTCCACCAAGTGTTTCAATACCTAAACTTAATGGAGTAACATCAAGCAGCAATACATCGCTTACATCACCTGCCAACACCCCACCTTGAATTGCCGCACCAACAGCAACAACTTCATCAGGATTAACATTTTTAGAAGGCT
>JAOAGZ010000052.1:0-14721 GCA_026415495.1 Eximiradius proteiniborus
GTAGAGATTCACTCATTAATGTTAGCTTAGATTGATGGTCGCCGCTTACTGGTATACATGTTGGATGAATTTGAGTAAAGCAAGGATTAGCAAAACCAGCACCTTTTTTATAAGCACGGAAAGTAGCTGTAACATTGCAAGCTATAGCATTCGTAGATAAAAAGAAAATATTAGCATATCCACCAGTTGCTAAACACACTGCATCGCCAACAAAAGATTCGATTTTTCCAGTTATTAAATCACGAGTAACTATTCCACGACACACTCCATCAATGACAACAATATCCATCATTTCTTTACGAGTGTGTATTTTAACGTTGCCGTTTTGAACTTCTTTCATTAAAGCTTGATACGCACCAAGTAGAAGTTGCTGTCCCGTCTGCCCACGAGCATAAAATGTACGAGAAACCTGAGCACCACCAAATGACCGATTATCGAGCAATCCGCCGTACTCACGAGCAAAAGGAACTCCTTGTGCAACACACTGGTCAATAATGTTATTAGACACTTGTGCTAATCTATAAACATTTGCTTCACGAGCACGGAAATCACCACCTTTTACTGTGTCGTAGAAAAGCCGCCAAATACTATCACCATCATTGCGATAATTTTTTGCAGCGTTAATTCCACCTTGTGCAGCTATTGAGTGAGCTCTGCGCGGAGTGTCGTGATAAGTAAATACTTCAACATTATAGCCAAGCTCAGAAAACGATGCTGCTGCAGAGCTACCTGCGAGCCCTGTCCCAACAACAATGATTTTATATTTGCGTTTATTAGCCGCATTAATAAGTTTCATTTCAAAACGGTGTTTGTCCCATTTATCCTGAATTGGACCACTTGGTATCTTCGAATCTAATTTCATACTGCACCTCCAACCAATCCTAACAGAACAGAAATTGGTATTGATATGTATAACAATGTAATAATTATCGAAAAAATAGTACTGCATCTCTCCATCCAAGGAGTAAATTTCGGACCAGTAACGCCTAAAGTATGGAAACAACTTTTAATTGCATGGCTAAGATGAAAACCAAGTAGAACAACTGCAACAATATACGCAAGAGAGATAAAAGGATTTCTGAATCCTAACACCACCATTTTATAAACATCGTGTCTCTCAGTTAATATGTTTTGCTCTACAAAGCAGTCTTTTGGCATAGATTTTAATTGCTCTTCCGAAACATTACCAGGCAAAACATATGCTTTCTTAACGGTGAGTTCGTGATGTGCGTAGTCCTCTGGATTAGTAATTCCGAAAGTAAAATGCAACAAATGATAAGTTACAAAAGCAAAAATCATTATTCCTGTTACAAGCATCGAACGTGAATTGATTTTGGCTTTTGCGTAGTTAACAACCTGATATTTCACCGGCTTAGCAGCATTATTAATTGAGCTAAGATACAACGACGTAATAATATGAAGAATTAGAGAAACGAATAATACTATTCTCACAACCCACAGTATCTCTCCTATACTTTTCAGAAATTGGGCATACGTATTAAGTGGTTCAGGACCAAGGTAAATTTGAAGATTTCCGACCAAATGCCCAATAATAAAAAGCAGTAGCAAAACGCCTGTGGTTGCCATTACGATTTTGCTCAATACAGTTGAGCGTAGAAAATTTAAAATTGCCATAGAACTTTTTATTATTGTTAATAATAGTGTTTATTATTTTATCAATGTTATACAAACACACAAAATTATAAAATAATATGAATTAATATTAGAAAAATCACATTTGCGATATTTTTTTATCGATAAAATTGCACTCAAATAATTTTACTTGTATTTGCGTCTATTCGTCTATTATTATTTAAAATGATAAAACAGATATAGTATATGAATTTACATAGATGGATCCCTTTTATATTGATTATTACCTTTTTTACAATTATTATTGAAGCATACGTTTTGTTTCATTGGACAAAATATGCAAAAAAACGTAAGTTCCATAAGTTAACCTGTCAAATTCCTATAGCTATCTCAATTTTAGCGATAATTTCATCAATGTATTTCAATTTTCTAAGACTATTTTCAAATTCGCCAGATTTAAAGTATAATTTTTTTCTTATTTTCTCAAGTTTATGGTATCTCCCTAAATTAGTTATCGTACCTTTTTTGATAATTAAAGATTTAATTGTTTTTTTCAAAAATATATTAATTTCAATAAGAAACAAAAAAAATATTGCTAAGCATTCAAATATTTCAGAAGTAGATTATTCAAAAAGACATTCGATTGCAACAGTTGGATGGTCTTTTGCTGCAATTCCTTTTATTTCGGCAGGTTTTGGACTTACTCGCGATACAAATTCAATTCAATTCCAAGTTGTTGAATTAGAACTTCCAAAATTTCCTTTAAAAAATAGTCAATTCACTATCGTCCAAATTAGCGATATTCATAGTGGGTCTCTCCTATCTAAAAAGCTTATTGAAAAAACAGTTAGTGCGATTAATGATATTAAACCTGATATAGTAGTTATTACAGGTGATTTTGTTAATTTTCGAATTGAAGAACTTGACTTTATTTTACCTTCGCTAAATAATTTATATCCAACTTATGGTACTTTCGGTTGTATGGGCAATCATGATTATTACGTTGGTAGTGATAAGATTATTAAGTTCAATCAAAAATTGGAAAAAGTTGGTATTAAAATGCTTAATAACTCGAATATTCAAATAAATACTGGTCAGGGTATAATTCAAATTGCTGGTGTTGAAAACACAGGAATGAGCAATCAAAATTTTGCTGATTTCGATAAGGCAATTGAAGGGTTAAACCCAAATAATTCGATCATCATGCTTTGCCACGAACCAAACAACTGGGAAAAGAGTATATTAAGAAAATTACCTATTGACTTAACCCTATCAGGGCACACTCACGGGGGACAATTTGGAATTAACATAATTGGGAAGGAAATCTCACCTGCATCACTTGTTTATAAATATTGGGCTGGTCTATACAGAATTGGCGAACAATACTTATATGTTAATCGAGGACTTGGGACAACTGGACCACCTTTTAGAGTTGGAGTAAAACCTGAAATTACTATTTTTAAACTTAAAGCTCCTAAAAAAATAGTTTAACAATGTAATTCATCTAATATTTCACGCCACACTTTAATATTATTTTTATGGAATTTAAAAACCGAAATTTCCTGCTCAGAATCACGAACAATCAAGCCGAGAAAAAATTTAACTATTTGAGATTTAATAATTTGGCATTTTGCATAAAACTTCAGTTTGTTTATTAGATTATGTTTTTTTGCAAAAAATACTTTGCTCAGAAGCAATTTTTTTGTGGTCTCGAATGAAAATCTATCGCTGCTTGAACTTGCACCGCGCAAATGAATTACTCGTGATTGATGACAAAAGATAATTCTTTTCCCGAAGGATTTAATTTTATAAGAAAAATCCATATCTTCTGAGTAGAAAAAATAATCTTCATCGAAACCACCAATTTCATCAAATACGCTTTTTCTCACTGCCAACACAGCACCATCTGCATATCCGAAACAGAATTTTGGGAAGTCAAGGTTGAACTTATTAAAAATTGCTTTTCGTATCGTGTTTTCAATTGGATTAATAAAAGTCAATTCTTTTAAACCACTTAAAATATTAGGAAAATCACCATAAGAATATTGATAATTGCCATTTGGAAAAATCTGTCTTGGGAAAGCAACCGCATTCTTTTTGTTTTGCAATAATTTTTTCAGTAATCTCTCAATAGAATTATCTAAATAAATTACATCAGAATTAGAAATAATAACGAAGTCATTGCTACATTTTTCCATACCACGGTTAACAGCATATGAATAGCCAAAGTTTTCTTCATTTTTCACTACAAGAACATTTGGAAAAGTATTACGCAAGTATTCAACAGTTCCATCAGATGAGCAGTTATCAACTACAATAATATTTTGCACATATTTATTTGCAGTATTATAAATTGATTCGATGCATTTTCCTACTAAATATTTTGTGTTATAAGAAATAACAACAACATCGCACTTCATACAAGTCAAACATTATTTTAACAATTTAATTGGTTATTATTGTAAATATAAATAAATTTGTAGTTTGATAAAACTTGTTTTCGATATAATTTACATATTATAAATTATTGGAGGTATGTTCATTGAAAAAGTATTTCGGTAAGATTTTACTTGTTGTTGTTCCAGTGATTGCTGCAATAGTATTACTCTATCCAACTTACCAAGCATCAAAGTTGGAAGAAAAAGAAGCACAAGCAATTGCCAAAGCTAAGCAAGCGACAAATAGCACTGATTCACTGGCAATAATCGAAGCATTCAAAAAACAATACGGCGAAGCACTAAAAACTGCAAAAGCCCGCCGTTTGAAGTTAGGTCTTGATTTGCGTGGTGGTATGTATGTTACAATGGAAGTCGATGTTGTAAAACTAATTGAGGAAACTGCTCAAAGAGAAACTATTGACGAAATTTTTAAAGATGTAATTGCTAAAACCCGCAAGGAAGCTGCAAATACTGATGAAGCAGCATTAAATATATTCCTTCGTAATTTTGATAAAATTGCTCGACCTCAAGGCAAATCCTTATTAAATTACTTTGATGTTGGTGATTTACGTGATGCTTCCGAAGAAAAAATTATTTCCTCACTGAACGAAAGCATTGATAAGGCTATCGACCAGGCTCAAGAAGTAATTCGTCAGCGTATTGACCAATATGGCGTAAGTGAACCAAATATTCAAAAACAAGGTTCGCGTCGAATTATGCTTGAACTCCCGGGCATAACAAATCAAGATGAAATGCGCAGCCTTTTGCAAACTACTGCTCGCCTTGAATTTAAATTAGTAAGAAATTATAAAGAAATAGTTCAGGCATTTTACAAAATAGATCAGATGCTCAGCAATAAAATAAAAGCAGGAAAAGGACTTATTGAAGAACCAATTGCTCAATTAGACGCTCTCAAACCAGACACTCTAAAAACAGAGCAAACCAATCCTAAACAAGATACTACTAAACTTGCTCAAAAAACAGATACTACAAGTGCCGATACGACTAAATCTACTTCAGACAGCGTTAAAGATCCATACGCAGGACTTCCACCTGAAGAAGCTCAACGTAGATATGCACTGGATCATCCTTTTACAACTCTATTTTCCACATTTTTTGTTCCCGGACAAAATCAAAATATTGTTCCAATTTATTATACATCAGACAAATTCCCTGATGGAGAATATATTTTCAGAATACCTAAAGATTCTATTTCAAAATTATTAGTATTATTATCCAGACCTGATGTTGCTGCATTAATTCCTGCTGAATTAGAAATTGCTGTTGATGCAAAACCTGACACCAGATTAAAACAAAGACAAAATATTGAAATTTTCGATTTCTATGCTTTGAAAAAAGAACCTGAACTTACTGGCGAAGTAATATCGAATGCTCGCGCTTCGTTCGACCCAACTACAAATCAACCTGTTGTGCTTATGAGTATGAGCAGCGAAGGTGCAGAAAGTTGGGCTCGCATTACAGGTGCCAATTTGAAAAAACGTATTGCAATTGTTTTAGACGGAAGAGTATATTCAGCACCAACAGTTCAAAGCAAAATTACCGGAGGAAATTCTCAAATCACTGGAATGGCAAATACTGAAGAAGCACGCTTACTTGAAATTGTTTTGAATGCTGGCGCCTTGAAAGCACCTGTTCAAATCATTGAAGAACGAGTTGTAGGTCCATCGCTCGGTGAGGACTCAATTCGCAGTGGATTAAATGCTTCACTTATCGCTGTTATTTTAGTAGTTCTCTATATGTTGATGTATTATGGAGTTGGTGGAGCACTTGCTGATTTTGCTGTATTGCTTAACGTGTCGCTTATTTTGTCTGTTCTCGCTGCATTGGGTGGAACACTCACTTTGCCTGGTATTGCAGGTATTATTTTAACTGTCGGTATGGCAGTGGACGCAAACGTGCTGATTTTCGAACGTATTCGTGAAGAGCTCGATAACGGTCGTTCAATGCGTTCAGCGATCGACGAAGGTTTCAGAAAAGCTCTGTCTGCAATTATAGACTCTAACGTTACTACATTCTTTACTGGTGCTATTTTGTATTTCTTAGGTACTGGTCCGATTCAAGGATTTGCACTTACATTGATGATAGGTATTTTAGGTACTTTATTTACTGCAATTGTTGTAACTCGTGCAATTATTGAAATCATTATGGCAAAAGGTGTTTCTTCGATTGATTTTGGTCAACCAAAAATTAAACAAAATAATTAATGAGGTGGTATATGAGATTTTTCAAAAATCCAAATATAAATTTCTTAAAGTATAGAAAATTATTTGTGAGCTTATCAATCACTTTGATAATTGCTTGTATAATAATAACTCTATTAGAAGGTATTGAATATGGAATAGATTTTGCTGGTGGTACAGAAGTTGCTGTATCAGTTTCAAATCCTTTGCCAACAGATAAAATACGTTCGGTTGTAACTAAGTCCGGACTTACTGGAGTAGAAATCAAATCTTTTGGTGAAGAAAACCAGTTTTTAATTAGAACAATGGAGTCCACAAATGCTCCAGAACTCATCAGCAATTCTCTTACTAAAGCATTTCCAAATGAAAAAGTAACAATTATGAAAGTTGATAAAATCGGTCCGAAAATTGGTAGTGAGCTCAGAGCTCAAGCTTTCTGGGCTGTTTTACTTGCTGTTATTGTTATGTTAATATACCTTGCATTCCGATTTGAGTTCATCTTTGGATTAGGTGCAATTGTCGCTCTTGTTCACGACGTAATTCTAACATTTACAATCGCTGTTACTCTAAACAATTTAGGAATTTTTAACTTGGAAGTAAATTTGTCTATTCTTGCGGCAATGCTAACTGTTGTAGGTTATTCAGTAAACGACACAGTGATTATCTTTGACCGTATCCGTGAAAACAAAGAACGCCACAAAGGCATGAACTTCATTAAATTGGCTAACCTTAGTATCAATGAAACATTAAGCCGTACTGTTAATACTGTTGCTACTACTTTACTTGCATTATTATCATTGTTCATCTTTGGTGGTCCTGTTCTTCAAGGATTTGCCTTTATAATGATTATTGGTATTATTCTTGGAACATATTCATCTGTATATATAGCAAGTGCTTTTGTTATTTGGTACTTGGAAAGAATAAAGAAAATCGACCTTGAAAGTGGTTTTCGTGAAGTTATTGGAGCAAAATCTGAATAATTAAGTCTCTTGAATTATTATATAAAGGCTGTCAAATTAATTTCTGGCAGCCTTTTTAATTATATTAGTAAATCAGTATTAGTTCAATTATCAATTATCAATTATCAATTATCAATTATTTAATAATTAAATTAGAAGAATGGTCATATTTAATAACTAATAATATTTGCCTAATAAAAAATATTTTATTAGATATTTTAACTTAATACAAATGAAAAGATAATCTTGGAGATTTAAATGAAGTTATGGTTTTAAGCGGAGAGGGCGAGATTCGAACTCGCGGTAGAGAGTTTATCCCTACGACGGTTTAGCAAACCGTTGCCTTAAGCCACTCGGCCACCTCTCCTAAAAGAACATAAATGAGATACAAAATTAATATATTCTCTTATAATAAACAAATATTTTTTATATTATCGCATATTTTATTCTTATTTTTGTAATATAGTTTAATTAAAAATAAGGAATAAAAATGGCAGATGATAAAAAAATAATTTTCTCAATGATTGGTGTTAGCAAAATTTATCCACCAAATAAACAAGTTCTTAAAGATATTTATCTTTCGTTTTTTTACGGAGCAAAAATTGGTATCATTGGGTTAAATGGTTCAGGAAAATCATCCTTGCTTAAGATAATTGCAGGTGAAGACCAAAACTACGACGGACAAGTGGTTTTCTCTCCAGGTTATTCTGTTGGATATTTGCCGCAAGAACCCATCTTAGACAATAATGCAACAGTTAAAGACATTGTTATGGAAGGAGTGCAAGAAGTCGCAGATTTGCTTAAAGAATACGAACTGGTTAACGCAAAATTTGCTGAAGAGCTCTCAGATGAAGAAATGGACAAATTAATTCAAAGACAAGGCGAACTTGCTGATTTGCTCGACAAACACGATGCTTGGGAATTAGATAATAAACTCGAACGTGCAATGGACGCATTACGTTGTCCCCCACCTGATGCGATTATCGGTAATCTTTCCGGTGGTGAACGCCGTAGAGTTGCTCTTTGCAGGCTTTTACTTAAACAACCTGATATTCTTCTTTTGGACGAACCAACAAACCATCTTGATGCTGAAAGTATATTTTGGTTAGAACAACACTTACAACAATATAAGGGAACCGTAATTGCTGTTACCCACGATAGATATTTTCTTGATAATGTTGCTGGTTGGATTCTCGAATTAGACCGTGGAGAAGGTATTCCATGGAAAGGAAACTATTCGTCTTGGCTCGACCAAAAAGCAAAACGATTAGAGCTTGAAGGGAAAACTGAAGCAAAACGTCGTAAAACTCTCGAAAACGAGCTTGAATGGGTTCGTATGTCTCCAAAGGCTCGGCACGCAAAATCAAAGGCTCGTTTAGCTGCTTATGAAAAACTATTAAATGAAGATATTAAAGAAAAAGAGGAAAAATTAGAACTTTATATTCCAAATGGTCCCCGGCTTGGTTCAAAAGTTATTGAGTCTCAAAATGTATCCAAAAGCTATGGCGACAAGTTACTATTCGAAAATTTGAATTTCGATTTGCCACCAGCAGGAATTGTTGGCGTTATAGGACCAAATGGTGCTGGAAAAACTACTTTATTCAGATTAATAATGGGGATTGAACAACCGGACACAGGCAACATTACAATTGGCGATACTGTTAAAATTGCATATGTAGACCAACAGCATACCGAAGTAAATCCTGAAAAAACTGTTTGGGAAGTTGTGTCAAACGGATTTGATGAAGTAGTGCTCGGAGGAAGAAAAATTAATACTCGTGCATATCTTGCCAGATTTAATTTTTCGGGCTCCGACCAGCAAAAGAAGTGCGGCGTTCTCTCTGGCGGCGAACGTAATCGTCTTCATTTAGCTATGACTTTGACAAAAGAAGCAAATGTATTGTTGCTTGACGAACCTACAAATGATATTGACGTTAATACTTTAAGAGCTTTAGAAGAAGCATTAGACAATTTTGCCGGTTGTGCCGTTATCATCACTCACGACAGATGGTTTCTCGATAGGATTGCAACTCATATTCTTGCTTTTGAAGGCGATTCACAAGTATATTTCTTTGAAGGCACTTATTCAGAATATGTTGAAAACAGGAAAAAACGTGTAGGCGACATTACACCACATAGAATTAAATACAAGAAATTAATCAAGTAGTTTATTTAAGTTAATAACAAAAAAGCAGTCCCTATAAAAGGACTGCTTTTTATTTATACTTATCTTATTAGGAAAAATTATTCCTTAACTCTTTCTAAATATTCACCAGTACGGGTATCTACTTTAATCAAATCGCCTTCATTTACAAATAACGGGACGCTAACTTGTGCTCCTGTTTCTACAGTTGCAGGCTTCAAAACATTTGTAGCAGTATCACCTTTCAAACCAGGTTCAGTATGGGTAACTCTTAAATTAACAGTAGGTGGAAGCTCTACACTAAGAACAATTGTGTCTTCAAATGCAATTTGAACTTGTTGATTTTCTTTCAGAAAATTGATAGCATCTCCTAAAATATCAGCTCCAACAGGAACTTGCTCATATGTTTCATTATTCATAAATATTAAATTATCGCCTTCGCGATAAAGATATTGATAATCGTGCTTTTCAACTCGAACAAAATCAATGCTTTCACCTGAGCGAAAGCGATTCTCGAGTAATTTACCTGTTCTTAAATTTCGCATTTTAACTTGATAGAAAGCCCGAAGATTGCCAGGTGTTCTATGTTCAGATTCAAGAACCAAACAGTTTTCGCCGTTAAACTTGATAACTGCACCTGGACGGAGGTCGCTTGTTGTTCCCATAAATTTCCTTTGTTTCCAAAATATTCACAAAAAAGAGGTGTCGGCCGGATTCGAACCGGCGTTCGCGGTTTTGCAGACCGCTGCCTAACCACTTGGCTACGACACCTTAATAGACTGCAAAATTATATATTTTTTTTCACATAACAAAATAAAATCAATTATTTTTTGCACCTTCTATTATCCAGGTTCTCATCCCTTTTTTATGATTCTCTGTAATGTTTCCACGGTAAAACAAAGTAAAATGTGGCAATTTATTTTCAATAATTTGAATTAACCTGCTCCTATCTGGTTCTCCAATAATTATCATCCCAGGCGATGAAAACAAAGTGCCATATGAAGTTAAAATAATTCCACCTGCAGCACTTTCATCACTATGACAACCTGCATACGAACAATTTAATTTCAAAAATGGATACACGTGAAACTGAAAACTAACGTTTTCCTCGGGAAAAATAATATCCTTGGAATTTGTACCTATTGTTTCAGTACAAGCATATATTATTAATAAAGAAAAAACAAATATTATGATTTTTAAGAATTTCACTAATAGCTTTCCTCCAAATTCGGGAAACAGGAATTTTTTACGTCATTGCAATAGTTAGCAACAGCATCTTTAATAATATTAAGTAAGTTAGCATATCTACGAACAAAACGAGGTGAAAAATCAACAGTTAATCCCAACATATCTGTGTATACAAGTATTTGTCCATCGCAATATGGTCCCGCTCCTATACCAATAGTTGGAATATGCACAGCATCAGTAATATTTTTTGCAAGTTCAGCAGGAATTTTCTCTAATACTATTGCAAAGCATCCAGCTTTTTCTAAGAGTAATGCATCGTTGAAAATCTTTTCAGCTTCGTCAGGATCTGTCCCACGGGCACGATAAGAACCAAATTTATGTATACTTTGAGGCATAAGCCCAAGGTGCCCCATAACTGGAATACCAGCATCAGTCATACGGGATACTGCTTCGGTAACGTTCTTTCCACCTTCAAGCTTTACAGCAGCACAACCAGTTTCTTTGAGAATTCTACCGGCATTTCGAAATGCTTCGTCGGCAGTTACTTGATAGCTCATAAACGGCATATCTGCAACAACTAATGCCCTCGATGCTCCTTTGACGACGGCTTTTGTATGATAAATTGTATCTTCTAAAGTAACAGGTATCGTAGTATCGTGTCCTTGAACAATATTGCCTAAAGAATCGCCGACAAGAATCACATCAATGCCGCATTCATCGAAAATTTCAGCAATCAAAGCATCATATGCAGTAAGACAAGCAATTTTTCTCCCAGTGCGTTTCATCTCCTGTAAACGCAAAGTAGTAACTTTTTTTGCTTCTAAATCTTTTGTTGTATATCCCATTTTATCGCCACATTTTGAAAATAAGCAATTTATACTTTTTTCGTGAAAAATCAATCGAGAAATTATTTCACATTCCCACCAATGTATTCCATCAAATATTTGTTTTCTGTTTTAGTTTCGTTCAAAGCAGCTTTGACAACATCACCAATGGAGATAAGTCCGACTAATCTTTTCTGCTGCAAAACAGGTAAATGTCTAATTTTATTTTGTGTGAACACTTTCTCTGCATATTCAATTTCATCATCTGGTTCGACAAATATCACCTGACGAGTCATCACTTCACCTACTAACTTATCAAGCGTTTCTTCTTTGCTTTTTGCAAATTCTCGAATAATATCTCTTTCAGAAATAATCCCACAAATTTTACCATCTTCGGAAAGCACCAATAAGACACCAATTTTGTTATTCGCAAGATACTCTATTGCTATTCTTATTGGCATATTATCTCCGATTGTGAGTACTTGTGGTCCTTTGTTTGAAAGAATATCTTTGACTTTCATCTTATGCTCCCCAAAATATAAAGACAATAATTAACTATTTATCGTCTATATAATTAATTTATTTTAGGTAAATTAAAATTTGGATTTGAAAGCTACAATACGATTAATTTCTTGTAAATATAATATAAAAATTTGATTAATAATGTTTAATTTAGTTTTTTAAAGAAATCTGATAGGTGAAAAAATGAGTGAAAAAATAGATAAGTTATTGAGACTAAAAAAAGAACGAAATGCTATTATTTTAGCTCATTATTATCAAGATGATATCATTCAAGAAATTGCCGATTTTAAAGGTGATTCGCTTGCCTTGGCTCAAGCAGCAAAAGAAGTAACAAATGATGTTATCGTATTTTGTGGTGTCCATTTTATGGCAGAAACTGCCAAAATACTCAATCCTGATAAAATAGTTCTCTTGCCTGATTTAAATGCAGGTTGCTCTCTTGCTGATTCCGCACCAGCTGAAAGCTTCAGAAAATGGGTTGAGCAATATCCAGATTATGTTGTGGTCTCTTATATAAACTGCTCAACTGATGTTAAAGCAATGTCGGATATTATTTGCACCTCATCAAATGCTCTCAAAATTATCAACTCTATACCAGAAGAAAAGAAAATACTTTTTGCTCCTGATAAATATTTAGGACGTTTTTTGATAAAGCAAACCGGACGCCAAATGGTTCTGTGGGATGGCTCTTGTCAAGTTCACGAACAATTTTCCGAAACAAAACTAATCGAAATTATCAATCTTCACCCTAACGCAGAAGTAATAGCTCATCCCGAATGCCCAGAAAATATACTTGATTACGCTGATTTTATCGGTTCAACAACTGCTTTAATTAATCATACCCTAAAATCTGATAATAACGAATTCATTATTTTAACTGAACCAGGTGTAATTTTTGAAATGCGAAAGCATTCCCCGAACAAAACATTTATTACTGTTCCAAATATTGAAGGTTGTAACTGCAACAATTGTCCGTATATGAAACTGAATACAATTGATAAAATAATTGACTGCCTCGAAAAATTAGAACCACAGATAATTTTAGAGGAACAGTTGCGTCTAAAAGCACTTCGTCCGTTAGAAAAAATGTTGGAGATAAGCAAAAAATGATTGAGTATAAACAAATTACCGAACTTCCTGAAAATTATATTAATGAAAAAATCGAGGAATTTTTGAGGGAAGATTTTGCTTATGAAGATATTACTACATTAGCTTGTGTTCCCGATAATAAAACAATTCGTGGTTATATTGAATCCCAATCTGAACTTGTATTTTGTGGCAACCAAATTATTAGAAAAATACTAAGTAATTGCAATGTGCTTCAAATTAATTATCAAGATGGAGAATTACTTCCACGTAACACAATTATCGCAACTTTCATAGGCAATGCACGATATATCTTATCACGTGAACGTGTATTACTCAACATTGTGCAAAGATTGTCAGGGGTTGCAACAATAACCCGTCAGTTCGCTGATAAAGCAAAAAAATATAACATCAAAATTTTAGATACACGAAAAACAACTCCCGGATTACGCCTCTTTGAAAAATATGCTGTTTATTGCGGTGGCGGGACTAATCATCGACTAAACCTAAAAGAAGGTATGCTGATAAAAGATAATCACATAACTGCGTCTGGCTCGATTACTCAGGCTTTGGTGAATGCCAAAAGTATGGCTTTAGGCTTGCCAATTGAACTCGAAGTAGACAATATTGAGCAAATTAAAGAAGCAATGCAAGTCGGTGTCGATGGATTCCTGCTCGATAATATGAATAGAGAACAAACCATTGAAGCAGTTAAGCTAATTCGTTCTTATCCAAATGGCGAACAAATTTTCATTGAAAGTTCAGGTGGGATTAATCTTTCTAATATTGATAATTATTTCGAAACAGGTATTAATGCAATTTCGATTGGGGCACTAACCCATAGTGCCAAATCTGTTGATATTCATATGGAGTTTGAATTTGAGTAGTGAGATTCAAAAATTTGATGTCCTAGTAATTGGCTCGGGACTTGCAGGCTGTATTGCTGCAATTACAGCTGCAAACAAAGGAAGAAATGTATTAATTATCACAAAAACCGAAGAACTGATGAGTGGAAATACCCCCTACGCACAAGGGGGAATTATCTATACTGGCGAAGAAGACTCGCCGCAAAAGCTCAAAAAAGATATCATGGATGCAGGTGATGGGCATTGTTGGGAAATCGCAGTTGATCAATTGGCAAATTTTGGTCCTAAATTAGTTAAAGAACTACTAATAGAAAAATTTAATGTTGAATTTGACAGAACTTCAGATGATAACTTAGATTTAACTGCTGAAGGGGCTCATTCGCAGCCAAGAATTATTCATTCCAAAGACCACACAGGCAAAGCTATTCATAAAGCAGTTATCGAATCAGTTTCCAAACACCCTAACATCACCGTTTGGAGCAATCATACGGCAGTTGATTTGCTAACTTTATCTCACCATTCAAGAAATTCTCTTGACATCTATAAAAAACCTGCGTGCTTTGGTGCTTTGGTATTGAATAATACAACAGGTCGGACATTTCCGATATATGCTAAATACACAGTGCTTGCCACAGGTGGGCTTGGACAAATATATCTGCATACAACAAACCCAACCGAATCTACAGGTGATGGAATAGCTCTTGCTTGGCGTGCTGGCGCAAGATGCTTTAACCTTGAATATATTCAGTTTCATCCTACTTCATTTTATTCAGAAAAAGAGACATTCTTAATTTCAGAGTCATTACGCGGTGAAGGAGCAATACTAATTGACAACAAAGGCAATTCATTTATGGAACGCTTTCACGAACTCAAATCTCTAGCTCCAAGAGACATAGTAGCT
>JAOAGZ010000052.1:14731-15111 GCA_026415495.1 Eximiradius proteiniborus
AGGTCATCCTTGTGTTTATTTAGATATTTCATTTAAAAATTCTGACTGGCTAAAAAATCGTTTTCCAACAATTTACCAAAATTGCTTAAAAGCAGGTGTTGATATTACAAACGAACCTATTCCGGTTGTTCCGGCTGCTCACTATTCTTGTGGCGGAGTGGGTGTGAATTTAAATGGTCGCACTTCTCTTCGGCGACTATATGCAGTTGGAGAAGTTTCTTGCACTGGTGTTCACGGAGCAAATCGACTTGCTTCTACTTCACTTCTTGAATGTGTTGTTTGGGGTTGGACTGCTGGGTTGGATATTTCTAAAGATACAGACGATTCAAATTACTTCCCGGATATTTTCGAATGGGTTGATGAGGATCAATATATAGATC
>JAOAGZ010000053.1 GCA_026415495.1 Eximiradius proteiniborus
GTCATAGCCTCAGTAAAACGTTTAGCCTCATCGTAAACTCCACGAACACCAATAGGATTGACATTACCCCAGTAATCTTCACTTTGTGGATGGACAAGTGGGTCGCCATACACTTCACTCGTGCTTGCCAAAAGGAAGGTTGCTTTCTTAGCCAAAGCAAGCCCAAGAGTTTTATGAGTACCGAGCGAACCAACTTTAAGTGTTTGAATCGGCAATTTTAAATAATCAAGCGGAGAAGCAGGCGAAGCAAAATGTAGAACGAAATCAACCTTTCCTTCGACGTAAATATAATTTGTAACGTCGTGATGAATAAACTGAAATCTACTATTGCCGAATAAATGGGCTATATTATCAGGAGAGCCTGTAATAAAGTTATCCATACAGATAACTTCGAAATTCTCTGAAATAAACTTATCACATAAATGCGAACCTAAGAAACCTGCTCCACCAGTAATCAATACTCTATTCATTTTATACCTTCATAATTATAGATACAAAGGACCTCCTGGTCCGAGTGGCAGACCAAGCAACATCCATACAATTAATAATAGTGTCCAAAATATAGTTAAAAAGAAAGTGTATGGAAGCATCGTTGAAATAATTGTTCCCATACCATAATTTTCGTCATACTTTTGAGCGAAAGCAACAATCAGAGCGAAATAACTCATCATTGGAGTAATCAAATTTGTAACTGAATCACCAATGCGGAATGCAGCTTGCGTAAGAGCCGGATGATAACCCAAAAACATAAACATTGGAACGAAAACAGGAGCCATTATTGCCCATTTTGCAGAAGCACTGCCCATAAACAAATTAATAAATGCAGAAAGCAGCACGAAGGCAACAATTAGCGGGATACCCGTAAGTCCGACGTGAGAAAGGAAATCTGCGCCAGAAATTGCAAATATTAGTCCTACATTACTATATCGGAAAAAATAAACAAATTGTGCTGCAAAAAAAACAAGAACAATATAGGAAGCCAAAGTGCTCATTGACTTTGCAATGTGTTTCATAAAGTCTTTGTCGTTTTTTATTGTGCCGACAGTCAATCCATATACAAAACCAGGGATTAAAAATAGAATCAAGATACCAATGATAATTCCATCAAAAAATGGGGAATGAAGTATTTCGCCAGTTTTTGGATTTCTTAAAATTCCCCATTCAGGAAACACCATAATCAGAATAAGAGCAATCACCGAAACAAAAGCGACTAAAGAAGCAGCAAGTCCTCTTTTTTCAATAGGTGTAATGTCTTCGATTGGAATTTTCTCGGCATTTCCGTTATATTTCCCAAGACGTGGCTCGACAATCTTTTCGGTTACAAAAGTACCGACAATAACAACTACAAAGCAAGAGAAGAACATAAAATATAAATTCACTGCAGCATTAACATATATACTTTTGTCAACAATTTGAGCCGCAGATTGAGAGAGCCCAGATAAAATTGGATCCACAGAACCAATTAATAAGTTTGCACCAAAGCCACCGCTTACACCGCAAAAAGCAGCTGCGAGCCCTGCCATAGGATGGCGACCTAATGTATGAAAAATTAAAGCACCGAGTGGGATTAATATCACATAACCAGCTTCGGAAGCTAAATGAGATAGAATACCTGTAAAAACAATAGACGCAGTAATAATTTTTTTAGGAGTATGAATGACAAGTGCCTTAATCAAAGCATTAAACAAACCAGCTCCTTCGGCAACTCCAACCCCAACCATAACTGCCAGAACATAACCGAGAGGAGGGAAGTTTACGAAATTATAAACAATATTTGTCCAAATCCAACGAAAACCGTCAGCACTCAATAGGTTGTTTACAGTAATTTTTGAACCATCGGATGGATGAACCGCTTGCCAATTGAGTAAATCACCAACAAAAGAAATTATAGCAACTGATATAGCAAGCAAGCCGAAAATTGTAGCAGGATGTGGTAGCTTATTCCCAACAATTTCAATAATATCAAGCGATTTGTTAAATATCTTTGCAAAATTGAATTTGAACTTCATTATTCTCATAAATTATTTAAACAAAACTGTAAGATATAAAACTAATTCTGAATAACCAAAAAAAATGGCTGCCTTTGAAGAAAAGGCAGCCATTTCAATAAAGTCAATAACCGTTATTTAATAACCGTAAATCTCTTAACAACGACAGTATTATTGACATTAACTACAAGCTTATATGAACCACTTACAAGTGATTTGGTGTCGAATTTTACTACATTCAAGCCTGAGTTATAGACATTGTCTGCAACAGTACTGATTAACTTTCCAGTAACATCATAAATGCCTATAGAAACTTTGGCATCATTCAATAAATTGAATTCTATTGAAGCTTCGTTTGTTGCCGGATTTGGAGAAACCTCACTAATTGTAAATAACTCATTGCTTGTAATAGTAACAATTTTCTGATCGCTATACTTAAATTCGCCGTTCATATCAATCATTTTAAGACGATAAGCATAGGTAGCTCCAAATTCTACATTTCTATCAGAAGCTGAATACTCTCTGAGTGTGCTGCTATTACCATTTGCGCGAACTTCATCAATTTTAACAAATGCACTCTTAATATTATTAGAAATTTCGGCTCTTTCTATATCGAAACGAGATGAATTTTGTTCGCTGGCAGTAGACCAGAGAAGTTCAACACGTTTACCAACTGGATTGGCATCGAATGAAAGCAATTCAATAGGAATAATGTAGCCTTCATTATCCGTCAAGAAGTCTGCTGCAGCTCGAACAATAAATTCTGCATCAGCAAAATGTCGCCAATCCAAACCGTAATAAAGTATGTTTTTGCTTAAAGTAGTAGTAGCAATACCAATAATTTTTTGAGCTTGAGCAACATTTGTTGGATACTTAGCATAGTAAGAAATTCTGGAAAATCCATCATTTACAAAGAAAATATCGTGATAAACTGTTGCAGGTGGCAAATCACTGACTGCAGGTGCAACACTATTGTTAACCCAACCAGTAGTTGAAACCTTTGATTCTAAATCTCTTGCCATTGCAAGCCCAACCAATCTTTGGGTTGATAGTTCAGTTAAATTGTAAGGCAAGTTAGTATTATTTCTTGTTGAGTAGCGAGCTCTGAACTCATAGTTGATGAAAGGATAAAGATCTTGGTTTTGGCGAATAAATTCCTGACTTGCAACAATAACATTGCGTTTGCTACCGATTTGACCTAAGGCTAAGAATTTTTGCCAATCAAATGTCTGGTAACGAGTAAGCGGTTTATCATCTCCATCTGACCAAACTAAAGTACGATACATTGAATAATTAACTGCTTTTGGTTCCCAAGCATTACGCTCGAAAATGTCTATATCGTAACGAGGAACTTCAAGAGTATAGTCAGCAACAAATCCCATACGTTTGAAAGCTGTAACAAGCGAATCATAGTTTAACTTACCAGCAATTTGGTCCAGGTTAATCATATCAGGACGAGGAACCTTATTACCGTTTGCATCAACTGTGTCAATATCAATGTGGCTATTTTCTACAGAAAGAAGTATACTTAACGATGAGCGTTTCAAATAGAAACGAACATATTTAGTAAATACATTGTTGGTAATAACCTCATCTGAAGCGTTGTCCACAGAAAGTACCATTCTATATCTTGGAGTAACATTTGGCTGCATAGTTTTGAATTGAGGTGGAATAGTGTAGCCCATACCACGTAAATCAGCATAAGTTTGAGGAATCCAGTCATCACCTAAACCATTTTCGTCTGCTAACAAGAAATCAGCTTCAAGATCATCAGTAGAAGTAATAGTAACAGGAATAACTTTGGTTTTTTCGAGCACACCAACAAACTGAGTGCTGTCATACGCAGCAGGAGTTTCCCTATATATCTCAATTTTTAGATTTGCATTTGTTAGTTGGTTACTGCCGCTATTGCGAATTTTTGCTTTAACAGTAACAGGAGCTTCAGTCATTATATATTCAGCATCTGCGAAAGAACCATAAAATTCTTTATAAGAAGCAGGAGAAGTAATCAGCATTACTTCCATATCATTATTGTAGAGACGACCATCGAATTCAATAGCGCCGATATCGTAACGTTGATTAGCAACTCCACGAGGACGTCCATCAATATCATTAACAACTTCTGGTAGGCGTTCGCCTCTGTTGTTCAGAATTGAACCGATAGGAGTTGGATTACTTTTTACTCTTAATCTTGGAGGAATAGTATTTTCAACAGTCATATCTTCGAAGAAATCGCCAACTACTGATTGCAAATCTTGTCCAGTCCAGTAATACCACTGCGAAAGTTGCAAGAAGTTATTTTTATGACCGTATTCGAGAACAGTACTTGAATCAGTAATCTGGATAAATCTGTAAATTGGTGTCTGACCTGGCTTGCCAACCCAGAAAGCATTTCTATTAAAGCTTGAACCAGCTTCGTTTGGAAGCATACCCTGATAAATAACAGCGGCAGCAAATTGATTATTTCCCAGACTGGAATCCAGCACACCGATAGCATTGTTATACATAAAAGTATTACGAGCGTGTTGAATAGCAATACCTGCCACAACACCTGTATTCACAAAATTATCATTACTTACGACAACCGTATTATTCACAATTCTATCATTTTTAGTAAAGTATCTGGTATGGAATGGCTGATCGAACGAGGATCCACGTTTAGTATAGTAACGAATACCATACTTATTAGTTGCTTCATTTGTTCCATTAATGCCCCAGACAAGATTGTTGATAGTGATAATATTTTCATCAGCATCCGGGAAAATTTTAGTTTGACCGGCAATATCAATCATTTCAAGGCGAACTTGAAATATTCTAATTCCATAAGATTCATTTTGATGAACTACATTACTAATTTCGTTACCACTAATGTAAATACCCGTATTTGAATATTCTAAGTAGTTAGTTTTGACTTGATTTCCGAGAGAAATACCTGCTGCAACATTTCCACAGGAACCGGTAACATTATGAATTCTGTTACGCTCAATAATTGAATTCTTTTCAAAACCGAGGAAAATACCCATTGTCGAAACATCAGTGATAAGGTTGCCACGATAGATATTATTTCTATTATAATAATTAGTCATAAAACCATTTCTGAGAAGCATTCCAATACCGTTGGAAACAATACCATAAGCAAAATTGCTGATTTCATTGTTCAAAATCTGGATGTTGTTAGTAGTAATAGTATCTAAATTATAGTAATTGAATTGGTATCTTTGTTCAATTGGCGGAATAGAACGTAAAGTAAAAGCAGCAGAGTATGAGTAGACACCTGGATCGAATTCATTATCAAATCTAAATTCTGTACCACTTAAAATGTTGTTTGGTAATTGACAAGTAAAGCTTGGTGGTTGATTTAGACCGTCAGTAATAATACAGTTTTTGACTGTAATATTCATTGAGTTCTGCATATAAAAGACAATTCTTTGAGGAACGCTTGTTTGCAGAGTAAACAGCAATGATTTATTATTACCACCATCAAAAATAATGTATCCAAGATTTTGTGCGTAAAGTCTCTTCATGTGAGATTCTACAAGTATGTTGATCGAAGCATTCGGATTGGTTGAATTATCTGCTTGTCCGAACTGAATACCAATACCAGAATTTGTAATAAGATTAACACGAACACTTGCACGGCTACCTGCTCTATTTGGAGCTGGTCTAAATGTAATAGTACTGTTTGGACCGACACCGAAAATTCGAGTACGCAAATCTAATGCTGGTAGCGTTGAATTTAATGTTGTTGAACCAACGTTATAGTTTTCATCAGTAAGTTCAAAAACAACATTACCTTCGACACCTTTTAGATATAAGTCATTAACAGCATCTTGTATTGTCAGATAGTTTCTTGGATTGCCAGCGTTCATTTGACCAATTGTATATGTTCCAGACAATGCAGGTGTAACAAGGAATGTATCACAAATAATATTATTGGATGGTTCTGGATCGTTAGGGAAATCAACGTAAGCACAAATTCTATAAGTGCCTTTTGCAGGAGGAATAAACGATTTCAGGTAGAAAGCATCAGTAAAGTTGCCAGTAACACCAGCAGGAATATCCTGAACTACTAATGTATCTCTATGAATAATGTTATTTGGTGTTGCTACATTAGCAATCTCGATACGAGTCCTTACATAACTCATATCACTCAATCCATTATTTGTAAATCTCACTATAGGTCTAATCGGACGACCTACATAGTTATTACTACCTTTGTATGGAACTAATACAGTATCAGCTTCGGGTTCCTGATCGTAAACAACCCAGAATTTGTGAGATTCACCTGGTTGAGGATAAATATTATTAATAGGACTTTCATCATTAGCATTTATCAACACTGCCTGAACTTCTAAGAAGTAAAATCCGGCTTCCTGCGGTATAAAGTCTTTAAGTTCGTATTCAATAACTGTTCCCTGAATTGGTGCCAGAGGCTGAGCCATAGTTTGAGGATATCTGCGATGGAGAGAGTCCTGCCAAACTAATTGAGCATCTTTTAATACTCTAACGTACACTTTGTATTCTGTAATTGGATTTGCCCCAACATTTTTCACTTCAAATCTAATTGGCGTTTTGATAAAAGCCGGGAATTTCTTTTTAGTATAAATACGTGGTTCCATTACCTCAGTTATAGCCAGGTCGTTAGCAAGCGAAATATAGAAGGAACCAGTATAATTTTTTACATAGTTTTGATCAAATGGTGGTTGATATCTTAATGTTGCCTGAATTTCGTATTCACCACCAACGACAGGGCGACTGAACAAGTCCAAGCCACCGGTATTTCCAGTAATAGGGTTATTAGGATCGATAAGTGCCAAATATCCTTTTGCAGCGGAAAATCTATGCTGGAATTGATATGATGGAGCTGTTCCAAATAAATTTGTTGGAAGATTTATCAACTCAGTGATTGTATCTGCACCAGATGGAACAGCAGTGTAAACAATATTAGTCGAAGGTTTTGGACCGCGAATTTTGTACTGCACTCTGATCGGAGGGTCAGATTGCTTTCTCTTTATTACTAAGCCGGGTTTATGTGGGGCGGTATTGTAAATAGCATCAGTTGCTAAAACTGCATTTTGAGCAGGAAAAGCACTAATAATTGTTGGTCCCATTTCAATATTCAACTGAATGTTGGCACGTGGTGGTGAAGTTTCATAAGGAGGATCCGAAGAACAAGTATTCGAATTGCCATCTGCATATCTGGCAAAGCATAAATTCGCTACCGATGTAGCAGATACACTCCAAGCATCCTGATAAGAAGTATTGTCGAAACATACTTTAATTAATAAATTTTTGGTATTATCATATTCAAAAGGAGTTGATAAAGTTAACGTATTCCAACCAAGAACCGGATTAAAAACAGCTGTAGTATACACCTGTGTCCAACCTGATGTTATTGGAGCACTTACAGAAGTTAAAGTCGTATTTTGCATAAAAATAGTAAAGCCATTCATTGGTAATGGTGGATTAGAACTAATTCCAGCCGGTCCTAATACATTAAAAGCAATTGAGGTAATAGTCCCACTACCACCACCTGCCGCTGAAATTTCTGAATTCAAATATAAAAGATAAGTTACAGCATCGTGATACCAAGTATAAAGAGGAAACGACGACGTAGTCGTTCCTGTGCCAACTGTTATCAAATCAGATTTGGAAACAGAAGTTCCAAACGATAGCAAGAAAAACAACAATGAAATTTGTGTTAATAATTTTTTCATAACGAAACCTCAGATTTATTATTTATAATACTTCTTTTTATTAGCTAATATTACATCTATTATACTAATATAAGAATAAACTAAAAAAAATCACACAAATATTTTAATATTCTCAACAAATATTACTTAATCTATCAAGTTAGTTTTCGGTTAATATTAACATAAAAACACAAACAATAAGTTTCTAAATTAAAAATAATAAGATTAAAAAAATTTACTAAAAATTTTCAAAGTTTTTATATAAATTATAATTTTGTGTAAATAGCAATAATTAATTTTTCAAATTAATACAAGAGGTTTATTAATGAAAGTTTACGAACCTAAAAACATCAGGAATTTAGCATTTATCGGTCATGCAGGAACAGGAAAAACAATCTTTTCAGAGGCAATACTCTACAAGAGTGGAGCAATTAATCGTCGTGGTAGTGTCGAAGACAAAAATACTACATCTGATTATCACGAATTAGAACAGGAAAAGGGAAGTTCGGTTTTTAGCAGTGTTATGTATGCAGAGTACAAAGACACAAAGATTAACTTTATAGATTGCCCTGGTTATGATGACTACATTGGTGAGATGATAGCACCGCTTGAAGCTGTAGATTGCGGTGTGATTTTCCTGAATGCTCAGAATGGAATTGAAGTCGGTGCTGAACACGGCTGGACATATACAAGCAAAATGAACAAACCAGCAATAATTGTAGTAAATAAATTAGATGTTGACCAGGCAAATTGGGATAAAGTGTTGGATGATGTGAAATCACAGTTTGGTAACTCAGTAAAAATCCTGCAATATCCTGTGAAGACTGGCAACTCGTTCAACCAAATAATAGACGTTTTGTCGATGAAAATGTATACTTTTGATGCCGAAGGAAACGCAAAAGAAGAAGAAATCCCAGCCGGAGAAAAATCAAAAGCCGATGAACTACGTAATGAGTTGATTGAATCAATTGCAGAAACTGACGAAGAGTTGATGAATAAATACTTCGAAGCCGGTGAATTATCAGAAGATGAAATAATCAAAGGATTAAAAAATGCAATTAAAACCCGTGGTATTTTCCCATTATTATGCACATCCGGGAAAAATTTGGCTGGAATAACAAGATTTTTAGACTTTGTGGTTGACTATATCCCATCACCAATAGAATTGCCAGTATATACCGAAAGCGGTTCAACAGAAGTTTCAACAGATGCTTCAAAGCCTGCTTCTTTGTTTATTTTCAAGATGTTTTCTGATGCAAAAACTGGCGATATGACATTCTTCCGGGTTCATACAGGAAAAGTACGTTCCGGACTTGATATGATTAATAGTAATCGCGGTCAAAGCGAACGAATTGGACAGGTGTACACAGTATGTGGAAAGAAAAGAACTGAGGTTGCAGAAATCCCCGCAGGAGACATTGGTGCAACTGTAAAATTAAAAACTACAAATATTAATGATACATTAGCTGAAAAGAACTTTAATGTTGTTTACAGAAAAGTAGAATATCCAAATCCCAAAGTTCGCACAGCAGTAGTTCCAAAAACCAAAGGCGAAGAAGAAAAAGTTGGTATGGGATTGAATAACTTGCATTCAGAAGACCCAACTGTTGTTATAGAACATTCACAAGAACTTCGCCAAACAATTGTTTATGCACAAGGTGAACTTCATCTTGGTGTGATAAAATGGCGTTTAGCAAATCGTTATAAGGTTGAAGCCGACTTTATTGAACCACGTGTGCCATATCGTGAAACAATTCAAAAACCTGCTCGCGGTATGTATCGCCATAAGAAACAATCAGGTGGTGCAGGACAATTTGCAGAAGTGCATATGTTAATTGAGCCTTGGGTAGAAAATATGCCCGACCCGGCTGGACTAACAGTTCGCGGAAAGGAATTAATCCAGCTCGATTGGGGTGGAGTGCTCGAATATGTGAACTGTATTGTTGGTGGGGGGAGTGATGCACGTTTTATGCCGGCAATTCTTAAAGGTATTATGGAAAAAATGCAAGAAGGACCTCTGACAGGTTCGGATGTCCGTGATATCAGAGTGTCTATATTCGATGGAAAAATGCACCCGGTAGATTCAAACGAAGCTGCATTCAAAACTGCTGGTATGATGGCATTCAAAGAAACATTTGTTCAGGCTGCTCCAAAAATCTTAGAACCTATTTATGAACTGGATATAAAAGTTCCGGAAGAATTTATGGGCGATGTTATGAGCGATTTGCCATCGCGTCGTGGTTTGATTCTTGGAATTGATAGTGAAGGCAAATACCAAAAGATAAAAGCACGGATGCCACTTGCAGAGCTTGATAAATATGCAACTGCATTACGTTCGATGACGCAGGCACGTGCTACTTATTCTGCAAAATTTGTTGAGTATCAAACTGTTCCGCCAAATGTTCAACAAGAATTAATTGATGCTTACAAGAAAAGTCAACAAGAAGAAGCATAATATTTGTTGGTTAATAATTATAAAAAAGGCTGTTTCAGGATTCAAGAAACAGCCTTTTTTATTAATCAATTAAACGAATAAAACAAAAAAAGCAGTCCTTAGTGGACTGCTTTTAATATTAACACTAAAAAAGATTATTGTTCAATACCTAAAAGTTCGACTTCAAAAATAAGAACTTCGTTTGGACCAATAACACCACCGGCACCATTCTCGCCATAGCCAAGCTCTGGTGGAATATAAAATCTATATTTTGAACCTACCGACATAAGTTGCAAACCTTCAGTCCAACCTTTAATTACACCATTCAATGGGAAAGTAACAGGTTCGCCTCTATCATAAGAACTATCAAATTTATTACCGTCAATCAAAGTGCCGGAATAATGAACTTTAACTTTATCGTTGGCAGTTGGCTTTGCTCCGTTTCCTTCTTTTATCACTTCATATTGAAGCCCAGAAGCAGTAACTTTTACAGTTGGTTTTGTTTTATTTTTCTCTAAAAATTCCTTAGCTTTTTTTGTGTTTTCTGCTGCTTGTTCTTTTTGTTTTTGTTCGTATTTAGCTTGTAATTTAGTACTGAATGATTGCAAAATAGCCATAACCTGTTCATCACTTAGAATTTTATTGTTTGAGTATAAAGCATCATTCATTCCCAGCTTAACTTTTTCTAAGTCAAAATACAATTCATCTCTTTTTAAATTATTTCCAATATTGATACCGATTGCATAAGCCACAGAATCTTCGTAAGTTTTAAGTTCAATACCCGCAGGCTGAGCAGGAAGTTTTGCTTTTAAAGGTTTGTTCTGGGCATTCAAAGTGCTCAATAACAAAAATGAAGCAGCTATAAAAAACAAATAACGCATTTAAAAACTCCAAAAATAATATAAATACAATTAACAAATTTAATGATAAATCTCAACTTTATAAAGAATTATTTTAAAAAGATATGTATATAAGATAAAAGCCGGCTAAAATAACTAAAACACCGCAAGTTTTTTTTATGATCTTCGATAATTTCGATTTTTCGGTCCATTTCAGGTAGTTACCAACTTTATGGGCAAGAGTACCGGCAAGCACAATAACGAAACAATGCCCAATTGCGAAGTAAGTCAAAAGTGAAATCGCTAACAAAGGCTGACTATTCGAAAGCTGAAATACAACACCCAATACCGGCGCCATAAAAGCAAAAGTGCAGGGACCAAGACCAATACCAAAAATTAATCCGAGCAATAATGGTTCAAACAATCCGCTAAATTTCGTGTTTTTATGTGAGAAACCGCCCCAATTAAGGTTAAGAATATCAAGCATATAAAGTCCTACAACAAAGAATACAGAGGCAACTATCAAATTACCAATTATTCCTACATCCCCCATTAATCTGCCCAATGAATATGTGATGATACCTATAACAGCAATAGTAATCAATATTCCAATAGAGAAGATCAATGATATAACAAATGAACGTGATGTAGTATTTATATCATTTCTTGAAGTTAAATATCCAATAATCAGAGGAATACTTGCAAGATGGCACGGTGAAAGCAAAATGCTCAGAATACCCCACGCAAAAGAGCTAATGCCTGCAAACAGATAGCTACCATACAAAAGTTCAGAAAGCTTCGTGAAAATAAATTCCATAATTATCCTAATTAAGAGTTTTTAGTCCAACTGATTGTAAAAAATTATCAATTTCTTCTTCGGGATAGTAGCCTTCGTGTCTATGTAATTCTTTTCCTTCTTTATCGACAAAAACTTGCGTTGGAATAAGTCTGATTCCAAATGATTTAGCTTTTTCTGGGTCTTTGTTTACGTCAATGAAAATCACTTCGATTTGATCAGCATATTTTTTCTGAATTGATTCCATTATAGGTTTCATTTGCCTGCAAGGAATGCAAGTAGTGGAACCTAATTCATAAAAAATAATTTTTAATTGACCGCCTGAAGGACTTATTTCTTTACTTTGTTGTTTTTTTGTTTCGTTAATTTCTGCTGGTTTATCAGTTTTGTTGCATCCGACAAAAAATAATAATAGGGACAAAAACAGAAAAATTCTCATTTCTCACCTTTCAAAAGAGACAACAACTGTTTTTCAGAAGGAACAGAGCCAATACTTACAACCACCTCATCAATTACTAATCCAGGCGTCATAACAACTCCATACCGACTTATTTGTTCAAGGTCTGTAACTTTTGTAATTATTGCATCAATGTTATTTTGTTCGACAATTTCACGAACCTTTCGTTCTAATGTATTGCATTTCATGCATCCGGTTCCGAGAATTTTAATATGCATTGAATTACTCCATTATTTTAGATAATCTTTTATTTCACTTGAAATATAACGAGACATTCTATCATAATTTCCTGTGAATTTCCAGATTTTATCTAAATTTTTCCATTTTACTTGTTTACCATTTTCAAATTTAGCAATAATTAGTGCTTGATTTTCGAGATTGTATTGTTTCTCATAATTATTAGAAGTGTCGGAAACATAGTCAATGCAGTCAAATTCAATTTTCTTATTTTTTAATTCTTTATCAAATTGTTGATTTAGAGTCATTCTAATTTCATTTTCAATTTGTAAACAAGTATGGCAACGAATTGGTCCGTGAAAATAATATACTTTCACAAATGATTTAGAAGACGAAAAGATATTGCTAGAAAAGATCAACATTAAAGATACTAATATTACAGTTTTTCTTTTCATAAATAGTTCCTACAAATATTCTTCAATAATTTTTTTACATTCATTAACATTCAGAAGTTTGCCGTATGATACAACTTTTTCATTAATAACTAAACCGGGTGTAGCCATAATTCCATAAGACATAATCTTATCGAGTTCTGTTACTTTTTCAACTTGAGCGTCGATATTCAGTTCATTAACAGATTGTTGAACATTTCCTTGTAGTCGGACACATTTAGGGCATCCCGGACCTAAAACTTTGATTGAAAGCATAATATTTCTCCCAAATTAATAAAACAGACCAAAAATATATCCTGTAATTGTAGATAGAACAACCACTAAACTTACAAATATTATTGTTTTTTTTGTACCCATAATACTTTTAATAACAAGCATATTTGGTAATGACAATGCTGGACCAGCAAGCAAAAGTGCGAGTGCAGGACCTTTTCCCATACCACTACCGAGCAATCCCTGAACAATAGGAACTTCTGTTAATGTAGCAAAATACATAAAAGCACCCACAAGCGATGAGAAAAAATTCGCTCCGAGTGAGTTACCTCCTACAAGAGAAGAAATCCACTGTGAAGGTATGATTCCTTCATTGCCAGGTCGCCCCAAAGCAAAACCCGCGATTAGAACACCCCACAAAAGCAATGGAGTAATTTGCTTAGTGAAATCCCAAGTTTGGTATAGCCAGTCCTGCATTTCGTCATTGCTTGTTTTAGTTAGGTAAGTAAGTGCAATTATACCTGCTAAAAAAGGAATGAGCGGATTACCATAAAAAATAAAAGATAAAGCAATAATTGGAATTGCAACAGCAATGATTTTATTTAACTTCACTTCGAACCAAATAACTAATACAAAAGCAAAAAGAGCCGAAAAAATAGATGTTATCCACCATTTATTTTCAAATATAAAGTAGAAAAATCTTTCATCGGGAGTTGCTTTACCCCAATTTGCGAACACAAGAATTGCTATCATTAAACCAAAATAAATCACATTTTGATATAATCTATGCTTGATTTCAGGTTGAGGAAGTTCTGCCTGTTGAATGGCTTTTTCCTCTTCTTCTTTGCGAAAAATTAAATGCATAATCAATCCAATAACAATGCTAAAGACAACTGCACCAATTGCACGCGCAATCCCTAATTCAACACCGAGAATTTTTGCTGTTAGTATTATTGCAAGAACATTGATAGCGGGGCCGGAGTATAAAAATGCAGTTGCTGGTCCTATACCGGCACCCATTCTGTAAATACCTGCAAACAATGGTAAGACTGTGCAAGAACATACTGCTAAAATGCTACCTGAAACTGAAGCAACACCGTAAGCAAGCACTTTGTTTGCCTTTGCTCCCAAATATTTCATTACGGATTGCTGAGAAATAAAAACACCTATGGCACCAGCAATAAAAAATGCTGGTATAAGGCAAAAAATCACGTGTTCTCGCGCATACCATTTTGCTAAATACAATGCTTCGAAAACAGCATTGTCAAATCGATGTTCGCCTATTGGAAGGAAATAAAAACCTAAAAAAACAAGTCCGATAAACAATAGGATTTTACCTTCTTTTCTCCAATCCATTATTTACACCTTTTGTCATTAGTTTGCAATTGAATTAAACTATATCTATTTACATTTTCAATTTCATCCGAATCTATTAATAATTGAGGCTCATCTGAGAAATAATCAGAAATCACTTCAAGTATCGCAGAATTATATTCATCAATTTCTTCACTGATTTTATAATTTATCCATTTTCCTTCTTTTTCATCAACAATGAAACCCGCATTTTTTAATATAGAGAGATGGCTTGAAATGGTTGAAGTGTTTAACTTTAAAATAGATGTGATTTCGCAAACACATAATGGTTTCTTCTTAAGAAGCATCAGAATTCTAATTCTATTTGGTTCAGACACTGCTTTCAAAACTTCAATTTTTTTTCTCATATCTTTCATTACATTTAGACATTTCGACAATCATCAAAATGAAAATTAATCATTTAAACAAAAGAATACAATAAAATTAATAATCATATATCGAGAAATATCATCCAAATAAAAAAGAAGCGGCTAAAAAAGCCGCTTCTTATAATTTAGAAGTTGGTCATTTATAGCTAACGAGAAATTATCAATGGCAAAACAGTTCTCTTGCCGTTTATATCACAAACCAAGTAATATGTTCCATTAGGTACAAATG